>NZ_JBSHFH010000004.1:0-245076 GCF_053617235.1 Streptomyces sp. NPDC055749
GGCGGCGGCGGTTCGGCGACAGGCCCCGGGGCTCAGTAGCCGGCGACGCCGAGGTCGCGGCAGATCCGGACGAGCTCCGGGTGCACGTACCGCCCGTTCTCCTCGATGGCGACTCCGTCGAGGTAGATGGACGGGCCGACGATGCTGCCGTCGGTGTGGGCGGCGGCCACCCAGGGTTCGCCGCCTATCCAGGCGCCCTTGGTGCCGATGCCGAGCTCGACGCAGCCGAACACCCGCTCGTCCTCGACGATACGGCCGGTGGGGGCGAGGACACCGGGGTTGAAGCCGAGCGACCAGTGCGCGACCCGGAACATGTTCGGGTCGTCGAAGGACTCCATCCAGCGTCGGAAGACGTCCGCGTCGGCGCCGCCCTCGATCTTGGTGACGACACCCTTCTCCACGGTGCAGCGGACCGGGGAGCGCAGCAGGCCGATCTCGTCCGGCGGCCACAGTGCTCCGTCAAAGACGAGGACGCCGTCCTGGGTCTCCTCCAGGGGGTTCCAGGAGATCTGGCCGGAGAGCATGACCGTCTCGCCGGGCTTCTCCGCGGGCTTGCCCCGCAGGTTGATCGGCCGGTCGCCGTTGCGGCCGACCAGGTCGGTGCCGTTGGCGGAGGTGATGCGGACCTCGTCGGCGGCCTCCAGCAGGGCCACGAGGGCCTTGCCGAGGCGGATGACGCCCTGGAAGTCGGGGCGGCCGACGGTGGCGACCAGCATCTGGACGTCCATCGCGGTGAGGTTGGTGTAGCGGCAGCCGTTGGCCATGGCGGCACGGAAGGCGTCGGAGTGCATCAGGTACGAGACGGCGAACTCGATCCACACGTCGGCGTCGGAGATGGCTCCGGCGACGGGCCGGGGCGGTTCCATGGAGGCGCCCGGCAGGGTCTCGTACCAGACGATGACGGGGTGTGCCCCGGCCGCGGCGACGGCCTGTGCGGTGGCCTCGATCACCCGGCGGTCGCTGCTGGTGTCGCCGGTGAGGACGACGTCCTCTCCGGGCTTGACGAGCATGACCTCCTCGACGAGCTTGCGGGCGGCCAGTGCGAGTTCGAAGGTGAGGTACTCGGGGCGCGGTTCGAGCCTGCTGTACATGTCCATGGAGGGTTCTCCTTGCCGTGCGGGTGGTGCTTCCGATGACGCTGATGAGTCATCAGGTCTTGAGGATCTGGGCGGAGTCGCCGAGCGAGCTGCCCGCGATCAGGCCGGCTCCGACGAGGTTGAGCTCTTCGTCGGCGGCCGGGCCGCGCAGTTTGCGGTAGCCGGTCCGTACGACGAGTGCGCCGAGGACGAGCCAGCAAGCCTGGGGGGTGAGGATGAGGAGGCCGGTGGCGAGCATGACGCCCATCTGCCGGCGGGTGCCGCCGAGCAGCTGGATCGCGGCGCCGGGGATGGCCCAGATGAGCATCGTGCGGATGGCGTCGGGGTCGCTGAGTCCGGTGCGGATCGTGTCGGCGTACACCTTGGCGACGGGCGGGATGAGGCCCTGCCCGAAGTAGGAGCTCCAGGCCAGGGCGACGACGACGAGGGCGACGGCGAACCCGACGAGGGCGGCCAGGAACTGCTGGCGGCGGCCCTCGCGCTCGTACGGGTCCCAGGGGCGGTGCTCGCGTCGCAGCAGCCAGCCGGCCTTGAGGTCGTAGCCCATGTCGGCGAAGGCGGGTCCGGTGGCGGAGACATAACCGACGAGCAGGGCCAGCGGTACGGACGGAATGCCTATGGCCAGGCCGAGTACGAGGAAGATCAGGGTGACGGCGAAGGAGGGGAACCAGCCGGACTGCATGGCGGCCAGGCCCACGATCAGCTCGTGGACGAGGGCGGCGAACGCGGCGAACAGCACCCAGCCGACGATGCCGAGCGGGCTCATCTCGCCGAGCAGTCCGCCGAGGACGGCGAGGAGCGCGGCGCCCCCGGTGAACAGGGCGTAGCCACGGATCAGGGCGAGCCGCAGTCCGCGCTCGTCGACGGTGAACACCGTGGTGGGGTCCGCGGGTTCGGCCTGCCGTGCGGCCACCGGTTCGGCCTCGGCCGCTTTGCGGCGCTTGCGGTCGCGGTGGCCGACGAGCAGGACGACGGCCTGCCCCAGGGCGACGATTCCGGCGCCGACCATGACGCCGTGCGGGATGAACCCGGCGCCCAGGTCGGTGCCGAACAGGTCGGGGCCGTACTGGCGCAGCAGCAGCCCGATGCCGAACATCAGCAGCGCCCAGACGTTGCCGAGGAAGGCGACGCCCGCGGCGGAGAGCGGGAGGCTGAAGAGGGTTCCGGCGAGGCCGACCGCGGTGCCGCCCACCAGGATGAGGGCGCGGCGTCCTCCCCGGTCGCCTGCCTTGATGGTCTCGGCGGCTGCTACGCCGGGCGGCCAGGCCGCGTCCGCGGGCAGCAGCCGGGAGCCGAAGGCGCGGTAGAGCACCCAGGCGTCCACGAGCAGTCCTACGAACGATCCGGCGAGCATGGGCCAGACCAGGTCCTCGCGCCCGAAGACGTAGGGAATGGCGACCGAGGTGAGCAGGGCGTTCGCGGAGGCGAACGTGGCGGCGGAGATGGCGCTCTGGGCCAGGTTCTGGCGGTGCACGGAGCGCATTTTGCGGAGGAAGTTCAGTGGGATGCGGCCGATGAGCATCGCCACGAGCGCGCCGACCACGGAGGTGTTGGCGGAGATCCCGAGCTTGGTGACCAGGTCGATACCGATGATGGCGCCGACGGCGGCGAGCACCACGAGGACGACCATCATGAGGGGTTCCAGGACGCGCGGATGCGTCCGGTTGTCTTCGGCCCCGGTTGGCGGTGGGACGCGGTGCGGGGCGGAGGCCTGGTGCGCCATGGGGCACCTCCTTCGGTGAGCGGGACTGGGGAGGGCGGTTGTCCCGGGTGGGTGCGCGGGTACGGCGGGGCGCACCCGTGGCCCGGGGGCCGCTGGGTGATGGGGGTGGTGCGGAGCGGGTGGGGTCAGCCGCCGAGGGCGGCGGTGATCTCCGCCGCTCCGGCGCGTACCAGGGGGACGAGGGTGTCGGTGGCCCGGTTCACCCGGTGGGACGGGCCGATGACGGTGAGGGACGCGGGGACGCCGTCGCCCTGGAAGACGGGTGCGGAGACTGCGGTCACGGCCTCGTCGTACTCGCCGTGGCTGACGCAGAAACCGTCGGCACGGACCTGGGCGTAGCAGGTGAGCAGGGCGTCCAGGTCGGTGATGGTGCGGTCGTTGAAGCGGGTGAGGCCGGTGGCGCCGGTGGGGCCGAACATCTGCCGGATCTCGCGCTCGGGGTGGTACGCGAAGATGGTGTGTCCTGACGCGCCCGCGTGGCCGGGCATGACGGCGCCGATTATCGCCGTGTAGCGGACGGGGCCCGTGCCGTCGACCGCGGCTTCGCAGCGGTAGCTGCCGCCGTGCGGGACGTTCAGTACGACGCTCTCCCCCGTCTCGCGCAGCAGCCGGGCGAGTACGGGGCGGGAGAGCGCGGACAGGATGCCGCTGTGTTCGCCGACCCTGGCAAGACGGGAGAGCGCGGGCCCCGGACGGTAGCGGCGGCTGGTGTCGTCGCAGAGCAGGAAGCCTCGGGCGGCCAGAGTGGTGAGGAGGCGCTGGACGACCGCCTTGTCCCAGCCGTGGTGGCGGGCGAGCTCGCTGACGCCCCATTCGGGCCGCTGCTCGGTGAAGGTGAGCAGGACGAGCAGGGCGCGGTCCACGGTCTGCAGCACGCCGGCGGGCTGGGTGCCTGCTTCGGCTCCGGTACTGGTGGTCGTGGCGCGTTCCGCCATGGTCCGGCCCTCTTTCGTCCAGGTCGACGGCTGTCTGTCGGTGCGGAAATCGCAACGCCGTTGCGATTTCTGGCGAAAGGATGCGGGCGCGTTCGGTGGGTGTCAAGGGTTTGCCAGGAATTCGCCTCGGCCGCGCCGGGGACATGGCAGTGGCCCGGCAGGATGCCTGCCGGGCCAGTGCTGGGCGGGGAGCGGTGCTGGTCAGCCCATGAGCCGTACCGGCTGTTCGCGGACGCTGCTCCGCTCCTGGGGCTCGAAGAACGGCCGGTCCCGGGCCGCGTACGGTACGAGTTCCGTCCACCATTCGGCGAGCGGGTCGTACCGGGCCTGCACCAGCTGCCCCACCAGTTCGGGGCGCCGTGCCTGGAGGATCCGGAGCATGAAGGCGGGCCCCTGGTCCAGTTCCTGCACCCCGTCGACGACGATCTTGCCGATCTCCGTCGACATGACGGGCCCGCGGGCGGTCCGCGCCAGGCCCGACACCCCTCGGATCGCGTCCTGGTAGATCCGTACGAGGCGGGCGAGCGGCAGACCGAAGTAGCGCCGCGGGCCCGTGTCGCGCTCGACGAACATGTAGTACGGCACGGCGCCCAGTTCGACCTGCGTCTGCCACAGGTCGGCCCAGACCGCCGCGTCGTCGTTGACGTGGCGTACGGCGGGCGCCTGGGTACGGAGCACGGCGCCGGTGGACCGTATGCGCGCCAGTGCCGCGCGGGCCGCCGGAGTGCGCAGTTCACGGGCGTGCGAGACGTGCAGCATCAGCGCCAGATGCCGGCCGCTGCTCACCACCTGCTCGAAGAGCCGCAGGGTCGCGTCGGCGTCCGGTCCTTCGAGGAAGCGCTGTGGCGCGAACGAGAGCGCCTTCGTGCCGATGCGCACCGTTCTGACCTGCCGTCTCGACGGGTCGAGCAGAGGGTCCACGTACTCGCGCAGGAGCGCTGTCCGCATGACGAGCGGGTCGCCGCCGGTCAGCAGCACGTCCGTGATCTCCGGGTGCCGGTCCAGATGGCTGGTCATGACCTGGGGACCGGTCAGCGCCTGGCGCTGGGAGCTGTCGCCGGTGAACTGCGGCCAGCGGAAGCAGTAGGCGCAGTAGCTGTGGCAGGTCTGTCCCTGGCGGGGGAAGACCAGCAGCGTCTCCGGGTACTTGTGCTGGAGGCCCCAGCCGTCCTCGGGCACGTTGAGTTCGAGCTGACCGCCCGGGTGCGGGTTCAGGCGGGCCCGGATGTCCGCGACGGTCGTGCGCAGCGCCTCGGGTCCGAGCGCGGCGGCGCGCTCCACGGTCGCGAAGTCCGTGGGGGCGAGCATGTCGCGGTGGGGCATGACGAGGCGGTACAGCGGGTCGTCGGGGGCCCGCGACCAGTCGATCAGTTCGTCGGCGACGTACGAGCTCACCTTGAAGGGCAGCACCCGGCCGACGATGTCGACGTCGTGGGCGAGCTCCCGGTCCGCCGTGCGTTCCTCGACCAGCCGGCGGAGGCGTTTTCCGGTGTAGACCTTCAGCACCCGGCCGCCTCACGGGTATCCGCGTAGTACTGGCGGAGCATATCCCCGAGTACCGGGAAGGCCGGCACGAAAGCGAGAATGTCGGGCGGCGGCGTGAAGGAATCGTCTATGTCATCCGCGTGCTTTCTGTACGACGTCTCGAAGAGACCTTCCAGAATTCCCGGCCATTCCACCGGAATGCTCCAGTCCCATTCGTGTCCGGTGGCGAGCCGGTGGACCACCGCATAGCGGATGGTCTCTTCACGGCTCATCGTCTCGATCGGCGCGCGCACCGGGCGGAACATTTCGAGTTCGGGTGCGGATTTCCCTTCCAGAATCCAGGTGGCCATACGGGCGGCGAGCAGCGGGGACATATGGAGGCCGTCGCGGTAGGTGCCGGTCATCAGCCACAGACCGCGCACCGCGCTCTCGCCGAGCAGCGGGAAGCCGTCGAGCGTGACCGGCCGGTTGCCGACCTGCACCTTCTCGATGCCGCTGAACCACAGGTCGCGGCGGAGCTGGCGCACGGCGCAGTCGAGCAGGAACTGGATGCCGCGCACGCTCGACAGCCGGCTGGGTTCGGGACGCATGGTGTTGGTGGCCCCGACGTAGACCTGGCCCGTGCCGCGCGGCACGAGGTGCAGCCCGCAGGCGAACGCCCGGTTGGGTGTGCGTATGACGCTCTCGGGCAGCGCCACGGCCGGGTCGGTCCGCAGCAGGGCCGAGATGCCGAACCCGCTGATCAGCCGGGGGATTCCGGCCGCCGCACCCGGGACGCCGTCGAGCAGGTCCTGCGAGCCGACACCGGCGGCGAGGACGACGACGGGGGCGTTGAGCCGGCTGCCGTCGCCGAGCAGGACGCCGTGCGCGACCCCGTTGCCGGCCACGACCTCGGCGGCCCGGTCGGCGACGAGCGTCCCGCCGCGGCGGACGAAGGCCCGCTCCAGCGAGCGCAGCAGGGCCGCCGAGTTGACGCCGTGCTCGCCCGGGATGAAGAGCGCGGCCAGCGGGCGGGCGGTGGGCTGGGGGTCCAGCCAGTCGAGCGAGGCGACGTCGATGTCCTCGTACGGCTCGTCGTAGAGGTCGAGCGACTGCCTGATGGCGAGCATGCTCGCGTCGTCGATCTCCGGGACGCCGATGGTGTTGTGCATGACGACGGTGCCGCGCGCGGTCCTGATCGCGCCGGCTTCCTCGTCGCCGGCGTCCTCGGCGAGTTCCGCCAGCCAGCTGTCCCAGACCCGGGTGGCGGCCACGTCCAGGTCGAGTTTGGCCCGCCCGTGCTCGCTGCCGAGCGTGGTGCCGGTGACCTCGCCGAAACAGCCGAGCATCGCGCCGGAGGCCGTGGAGGCAGCCATCGGCCGGTGGGGTTCCCCGATCAGAGCGACCCGTTCCCCGCGCCGGATCATGGTGAGCGCGAGCGAGAGCCCCAGGGCCCCGTTCCCCACCACGACGACGTCAAAATTCCCTGATCCCCGCGACTCCGTTGTCACAGATTTCCTCCGTGTCGGTATTCGTGAGTTTCGAACCGCGACTCATCATGAATGGCGGAGAAAAGAGTGTCCAGGGATCGAATTGGGACGCATGGCCGAAGTACGTCTCCCCTGCCGTCACATATTGCCCGGAAACAATGTACGGCCACATGCATACACATCCTGCGCAAGGGTAAAAAGGAACCGTCCCGCACCGTCCGAACCCGTGGGACCGCTGATTCCCGATCCCGCGATGTCACCGAACAAGTGCTTTGCCCGGCCGCTTACGGCACGCGTTTTCGGCCGGTCCCGGCCGATGGACCCGGGATTCACCCGTCCGGTTCCCGGGGCGGGCCCACCCCAGCCCCGGCGTCACCCGTTCGGCCTAACGTTGACTGGGGTCCCGCACCGCCCCGGTACGGGGCCGAGGCCCACCTGCCGGGCCCCTGACCCCCTACCCCAACCGGCCGGGAAGTTGCAGCGTCCATCCGGGTGAGGCGCGATGGAGGTCGGACGCGCCTTCCCTGCTGGAGCCACCCACAGGACGCGCCCGGGCGAGGAGGAATCGGCCATGGGAGCCGCAGACGGTTTCACGGATTCCGCAGAGCTTGACGGTCTGAACGTCTACGACAGCGAGGGCGAGAAGGTCGGTAGCGTGGGGCGGGTGTACGTCGACGACGTCACGGGAAAGCCCGACTGGATCACGGTCAAGACCGGCATGTTCGGTATGAAGGAGAGCTTCGTACCGCTCGCCGGAGCCCGCCGGGTCGCCTCCGACCTGCACATCTCTCATCCGAAGGACACGGTCAAGGGCGCCCCGCGCGTGGACGCGGACGCCCACCTCTCCGTATCGGAGGAGGAAGAGCTCTACCGCCACTACGGCCTCACGAAGAAGTCGACCACAAAGGCCGCAGGATCGGCGGGCATGGGGACCGGCACGGGCCCCGGCGCACCGACCGTGGCCGGCACCGGCGCGATGGGTGCCGCGGGAGCTGCCGGCGCGGCGGGAGCCGCGGGCGCTGCGGGGAAGGGCCGCACCACCGGCACCGGTACCGCCAAGACGACGACCGCCGGCACGACCGGAATGGCGGGAGCCGGAACGGGCGGCGGAACCGGCGCGGGCCGGCACCGTGAAACCTCCGCGACGACGAGCCGTCCGCTCGCGGGCGCCGGGGCCGAACGGTCCGCGGCCGACCGTGGCGGCAAGGACGAAATGATCCGTTCCGAGGAGCAGTTGCACGTCGGCACGGAGGAGTACGAGAGCGGAAAGGCACGCCTGCACAAGTACGTGGTGACCGAGAACGTCACTCGCACCGTCCCCGTCTCCCATGAAGAGGTACGCATCGTCCGCGAACCTCTCCGGCCGGACGAGAAGTCCACCGGGCAGACCGACTTCGGGGAACAGGACGTCGAGGTCACCCTTCACGCGGAACGGGCCACCGTCCGCAAGGAGGCCGTGCCGGTGGAGCGTGTCCGCCTCGAAACCAACAAGGTCACCGAACAGAAGGAAGTCTCCGCCGAGATCCGCAAGGAGAAGATCGACTACGCGGACGGGAAGGACATGGGCAGCGGCAAGGACACGGGCGGCGAGTTCGGCCAGGGACGCCGCCGCTGACCCCCTGTTCGCGACGACCGATGCACCCCAGAGACAGGGGGCGGACCCGCACCGTGCGGGCCCGCCCCTTCGTCGCGTACCGGATCCGAGGGGCGCTGAGCAACGGGCAACGGGTAATGGGCGGGTAACGAGGTCTTCCTACCGTGTCGCGGCGTCGTGGTCCGGCTCGCGGAGGGAGAAAATCCGGTGACAGTGCCAGCGGTGGAGACGGTCACCATCCGAGTGCTCGGTGGCTTCCGGGTGGAGTGCGGCGGCCGGGCGCTGCCCGCCGGGCGGTGGTCGCGGCCCAGTGCACGGCGGCTGCTCAAGGCATTGGCGCTGGCGGACGGCGGCCGGATGGACCGCGCCCGGCTCGCCGCATTGCTGTGGCCCCGCGCGGACCGCACATCGGCGGCGCGGAGTCTGCGGGTGGCCCTGCACGCGGTACGGCGGGCGCTGGAACCCGGCCTGCCCGCCAGGGGCCCGTCCTCGTACATCGTGTCGGGCGAGGACGGTTCGGTGGGTCTGGTGGACGGGCGGGTGCGGGTGGACCTGACTGTGGTCCGGGAGGCGGCGGAGCGGTGTCGCCCGTACGAACTGGGCGGACTGGTACGGGCGTTGCTGCCGGAGATACTGCCGGACGACGGCGACGAGCCTTTCGTGCGGGCCGCTCGCGGTGCGCAGCGCGTGTTGCGGCGCGCGCTGGCCGTCGACTGTGCGGAACACGGGCACGATGCGGGCGCAGGTGTGAACGATGTACTGAGGGAGGTCCTTCTTGCCGACCCGTTAGCGGCGGACGTCTGCCGTGCGCTGCTGCGACGTCTGATCGCGGCGGGCCGCCACGGCGAGGCGGTGCAGCAGTATCACGCGTACCGCAGGGCACTGGTCGATGCCTGCGGCACCGAGCCCGACGCACCACTCCGTGAGCTTTTTGCGCGGGCCCTGTCCACGCCGCCCCCGACCAGTCCCTCCGGCTGCGACGAGCTCGAATTCGTGGGCAGGGACGTTGAGTTGACGCTACTCACGGCACTCCCCCGCCCCGCTCGGCCCTCGGTCGTCGAGCTCACCGGCGAACCGGGCATAGGTCTGTCGCGCACTCTCTCCGAGGTCGCCGCCCGCTTGCGCGGGAGCGGGGCGCATGTCCTGCACGCCGCCGCGGAAGGCACTGGCAGCGGGTACAAGGCGGTGCTCGCGCCCCTCGACGACTTCGTACGGCGGCTCGACGCCGACGCCCGCGCTTCGGTCGCGCTGGCGCATTCCGACCTCGCGGCCGTACTGCCTTCCCTGTACGGGGACATGGAGCGGGTGGACGACGCGAGTGTCGGGGATCTGTGCGCCTTCCTCACCGGTCTGGCCCGGTCCCGTCCCGTCGTCCTCCTCGTCGACGACCTGGACCGGGCCGGTCCGGACGCCGTGCGCGTGCTGCGCGGGCTGGTGGCGCGGTGTGCTCGGCTTCCGGTGAGGTTCGTGGTGGCGTACCGCAGCCGGGAGCGCCGTTGGCGGGGTCGTATCGGTGCGGCGCACCGGCTCGTGCTCGGCGGACTGAGTGAGGCGCAGTGTGTGCGGCTGGCGGGTGGTGGCCATGCGGGGCACGAGGTCTTCGCCCGTTCGGGGGGCAACCCGCTGTGCGCCGTGGACGCGATGCGGGGTGGAGCGGGGCTGGTCGACCGGCGCCTGCGGCGGGAAGTGACGCAGGTACGGGAGGTGGTGACGCTGATCGCGCCGCATCCCGGAGGTCTGTCACCGGCCGCGCTCGCGCGGCGGGCCGGCCAGGAATCGCGTGCGCGGGTCCTGGCCGGCCTCGAACAGGCGTTGTGCCTGGGCTGGTTGCGTGCCGGGCCCGGCAGGGAGGGCGTCGTGTACACGGTCGCGCTGCCGGTCGGGCGTGCGGTGGCTGCCGCCCACGGGGTGCGAACGGCAGCCGGTGCGGGGTTACTTCAGGGCGTAGGCCCGGGTGATGGTCTGGACGGTCCGGTTGCCCGCGTCGTCGCTGACCTCTGTCTTGATGGACACGAACCCGTTGGTGTCGGCGAGTTCGGCGTTGCGGAACGAAGCCCGGAAGGAGTTGCCGTCGATCCGGTCCACGTCGGCGGACTTCCAGGTGGCGCCGTCGTCGTAGCTGACGGACACCTTGGCTCCGGCCATCCGGGTGGAGCCCTCCCAGCCCTTGGCGCGGGAGGCGTCCACGGTGAAGGAGTACCGGTCACCGGCCGGTACCCGGTTCAGGATGTCGGTGTTCATCCCGTAGTCGAGCAGGACGACCGGCAGTGCCTCGCACCTAGTGGCCGCGGGCACGGTGGCCTTGCAGTTGTCGACCTGCATCTCCGTGGGCGCGGCGGAGGAGAACCCGTACTCGGTAACGACCTTGTTGCCGAGGTTGACGCCCGTGTAGTCCCTGGGACGGGTGTTGGTGTCGACGAACCGGTACTCGGCCTTCTCCTTCACCATGAGCTGCGTGGTGTCGGTGATGAGTTCGCCGTTGCGGTAGTACGTCCAGGCGCGGGACCGGCTGCCCCTGATGTAGTGGTCCGGGTCGGAGTCGCCGCCGAGCTGGCTGCCGAATACCGTGCCGACGTCGGTGCGGCAGAAGTTGCAGATGTACTGGGTCCAGTTGGACGGATGCATGGCCGGTTCGGACCAGCTCTCCTCCGTCACCTGGCCCGGCCGGTAGCTCTTGGCCGTCTCGTTGAGAGATGCGGGGTAGTCGGTACGGGCCGAGACGTTCTGGCCGTACGTCACCGAGGCTGCGGCGCGGACGTAGTCGTCCCGCTGATGCCCCTGCTGGAGGAACTGGCCGGAGCGGAACGAGGTCATGGGGTACGGGCCCCAGGAGTGCGTCGTGAAGTAGCCGACACGATCGGCGCCATCGCTGTGGAAGGAGTTCTTGATCTTGGCGAAGTCCCCGGACCGGGCAGTGATACCCAGGTTCGCCGGGATGCCTTCGTTGAAGTCCCACTGCCCCGAGTAGGCATAACCGGCTTCCTCGACACCCTTCAGCGCGACCGTCGTACGGCCCTTGGCCAGGCTTGCCGCGAGCTTGGCGGCGTCGGCGTGACTCGTGGCGATGTAGGGGACGGTGACACCGAGGATGACGATGCCCTGTGGGGAGTCGTCGTTGGGCGCCAGGATGATCGCGGAGGCTCCTGCCGTCTCGACGGACCTGACGAGCGTGGAGCCTCCGCTGGTGGAGTCGACGTGCAGCAGGGCGGCCTTGCCCTTGAGGTCCTTGCCCGCGAGGTCGGCGGCCGAGCCCGTACCGACGTCGACGACGTCGAAGGACTGCGTTCCGTCGAAGCGGTTGAGGTAACTGGACGTCTTCGCGGTGATGGAGAAGGCGTCGGGCCGGGTGACGGTCGCCCGCACCATCGGTTCCCGCCGGCTCTGATAGAAGGAGGCCCACAGCTCGCCGGTGGCCGGCTCGGCACTGGGAATGGCGCCGAAGTGCTGGTCGGACCAGTTGGCCAGTCCGGCGACACCCGACATGGACCGCCGGTTGGTGGCCGAGGTCCTGGTGAGCTGCTGCGAGAAGTCGGAGTTCTCCAGGGCACGCTTCTCGTCGCTCGCGACGATCCGGAAGTCCGTGGCCTTCGTGGCGTCGACCGTGGCGCTGCCGTCCTTGCCGGTGAGGTCGATCTCGGCGACGTTGAACAGGTCGGTCGCGTACCGCGTGGATGCCTTGCCCGTGCCACGGGTGTTCACCTGTCCCGTGACGGTGTACTTCCCGGCGGGCAGCCGCAGTTCCTGGTGCCCCCCGGCGAGATCGACCGATGTGAAGTAGTCGTTGTCCAGCCCCATGAGCAGGTACCGGACACCCTCCGGTGCGCCGCCGCGCCGGTCCTTGAAGTCGAGTGTCAGACCGTAGCGCTTGCCCTCCTTGGTGAAGGCGACGGCGGTGTGGGCGGTGGCGCCGTCAGCGGTGGTCGCGGTGACCCGGCCGCTGTACTCGCCCTCCGCGACGCCGTCCGGGTCGAGGACGACGGGGACTTCGGCGGTGCCGTTCGCCGGGACCGTGACCGGCTGCGCGGGCAGCGTGACGGCTCCGCTCGGGAGAGTGCCGCCGGCCTCGGAGGCGAGGGTGACGGTGGTGCCGGTGGCGGTCGGGTTGGAGAGGGTGATGGTGCGGGTCTCCTTCTCGTACGCCCCTTCCTGCCACTCGACGAGGCCGAAGTCGCCGCTGCCGGACAGTTCCAGCTTCGGGTCGAGGGCGGCCGGGATGTCCACTCGGCCGTTGCCCTGCTGGTACGCCGTGTAGGCGGGCGCGGGCTTGGCGTGGGCGGTCAGTGCGTTCTTGATGCGCTGGCCGGTCCAGTCGGGGTGGCGCTGGGCGAGGATGGCGGCGGCGCCCGCGACGTGCGGGGTGGCCATCGATGTGCCGTTCAGCGAGGTGTAGTGCTCGTTGACGGGCGTACCCAGGGAGGTGCCCGCCGCGCGGGCCGCGACGATCGCGACTCCGGGTGCGGTGATCTCCGGCTTGATGGCGTAGTCGCCCTTGCGCGGGCCCCGGCTGGAGAACCCGGCCAGGGCGTCGGCCTTGTCCACCGCACCGACAGTGAGCGCGGAGTCGGCGGTGCCGGGGCTGCCGATGCTCATCGCGCCGGGGCCCGCGTTGCCCGCGGCGATCACGAAGAGGGTGCCGGTCGACGCGCTGAGCCTGTCCACCGCCTCGGTCATCACGTCGCCGCCCGCCGTGGCGGGGCCGCCCAGGCTCATGCTGATGACGTCGGCGCCCTCGTTCGCGGCCCATTCCATACCGGCCAGGATCCCGGAGTAGCCGCCGGAGCCCGCGTTGTTGAGGACCTTGCCGATGATCAGGTCGGCGGCCGGTGCCACGCCCTTGAGCCTGCCGCCCGCGTTGGCTCCGCTGCCCGCGATGGTGGCCGCGACATGGGTGCCGTGGCCCTGGCCGTCGTCCACGGTCTGGCCGTCCACGAAGCTGGCCGTCTTGGTGATCCGGTCCTTGACGTCGGCGTTGGTGAGGTCGATGCCCGTGTCGAGGACGGCTACCTTCGTGCCCGCGCCGTCATACCCGGCGGCCCACGCCTCGGGGGCGCCGATCTGCGGCACGCTCTTGTCCAGTGAAACCTTCGCCTTGCCGTCGTACCAGAGCTTCGCCACGTCGGCGGCGCCGGGAGCGGTGACGGTCCTGCCCTTGGCGGGCTTCCTGCTGACCGGCTTGACCGCCTGCCAGAAGGACTTCGCCCCGCTCTTGTCGACGCGTACTCCGGCCATGTCCAGGCGGTCGATGACCGGACCCCGGTCGCCGGCGGGGAGGGCGTCCACGCGCTGCTTCAGGGTGTCCGCCGAGAGCTTTTCGGCGTACGAGACGATCACCGGCATCTCACCGGACTCGGCGTTGCCGTAGCCGTCCTTGATCAGCTGCGTCACGTTGAAGAGCCGCTTGTCGACAGCTCCGGACGCGACGGCGTCGCTCGCGTCCGAGGGGAATACGTACAGATCGCCGTTGGGCTCGGCAAGGGTCTCGAAGTACTTCGAGGTGCCCGCCGCCGCCCGGGCATCCACGGACTTCCTGCCGTCCGTCCCGGTGGCGACCGAGACGGTGTCGCCGGTGACGAGAGTGATGTCGACGGTCGTGGCGGCCCGGGTTGCGGGCTGCACGACTCCGGTCGCGGAAGGCGCCGCCTGGGCTCCGAGTGCACCGGTGAGGCCGGGCAGGGTGGCGGTGACGGCTACGACCGCGGCGGTGGCCAGCAGTCGTTTCCTGGTTCTCCCTCGCGAAGAGTGCTGCACGTGCTCCTCCTAGATCGGGGGCGATGGCGCACGCCGCGGAACGACAGCGAAGGGGGAACGCCCCTCGTGTCATGTACAGGTACGGCGTCGCAGTCCGGGACGCTACAACCGGCTTCTCACGGCAAAGAAGGGCAAGTGACGGCGCATTGGTGCCAGGGTCACCTAAGCGCCGGACCGGCGACCGCCCTCACCTCATTTGCCGCCCTCCGGTGGCGGCGTGGGCCGGATCCAGCCGCGCTGCGCCGCGTACCAGCCCAGTTGCATACGGGTCTCCGCGCCCGCCCGGTCCATCAGGGCCCGCGCCCGGCGAAGCACTGTCCGTCTGCCGAGGCCCAGTTGTCTGGCGATCCCCTCGTCGGTCATTCCGGTGAGCAGCAGCGTGAGCAGCCGGACGTCCGACTCGCCCAGTTCCGACGCCGTCGCGCCCGGCGGTCCGGTGATCGTCGTGAGCGGCAGCCCTGTCGCCCAGAACTGCTCGAACAGCGCGATCAGACCGTCCAGCAGAGGGCTGGGCCGGACAAGCACGGAGCCGCGGTGCCCGCCGAGGCCGTCGTCCGGAGCGGGCAGGATCGCCAGTTCGCGGTCGACGACGACCATCTTCATCGGCAGCCGGGGCGCCGACCGGGCCTCCTCTCCCGCATCGACGTACCGGCTGATCCGGCCCAGGCCGCCCGGGCCCTCCAGCGACCGGCGGTCGTAGATCGTCCGGTAGCGCACCCCTGCCGAAAGCTGCTCCATCTCACGGTCGTTGGAGAGCACGTCGGTGTCACCGCCGAGGGAGGTGTACGGCGGCACGTCGAACATGAGGACCTCGTCGCGCGCCTTGCTCTGGATCTGGTCGATGCGCTGGGCGACCGCCGCGTCCGGGGTGAACTCCACCGGAACCCGGTCCGTCTCCCGCCGCCGGGCGGTGGTGCGGTACGCGGCGGCGAGCTGTCCCATGGCCGCGCGTGCGGTGTGCAGTTCCTGCATGCGGCGCAGCAGGAGGACCTCTCCCGCGATGTCCGGCGGCGAGGCGATCACCCGGGGCGGCTCTTCCTCCGTGTGCGTGAGCAGCCCATGCTCGACCAGCCCTTGAAGCGCCCCCTCGATCTGCTCGGCCGGCAGCCCGGTCAGGGCCGGCAGCCGGTCGATCCGGCACGGTCCCTGGCGTACGAGTTCCGCGTAGATCCGGGTCTCCCCATCGGTCAGTCCCAGAGCTTCGAACACCACAATCCCTCCCTGGCCCGGCACAGTCGCCCCAGGGTCGCCGCCCCGCCCGGCGCACGGAACCGCCTCCTCCGGCATCGGCGCGCACAGTAACGCCGCAGTAACGCTCAGCCTGTAGACAGCTGTCGTACGGGTGACAGCTGATCGCTAAGGTGTGCGCCATGTCAGGTCCGGCCGAACTCCCGCGCGCACCAGGGCTGTCCCTGCACCTCCTGGGAGGATTCGCGGCGGTTCGTGACGACGGGGTGGCCATTCCCCGGAGGTGGCGGCGGAGCACCGCGCAGACCTTGGTGAAACTGCTGGCGGTGGCGCCCGGCCGGCGCCGTCACCGCGAGGAGGTCATGGATCTCCTCTGGCCGGACACTCCGGCGGAGGCGGCGGTACGGAATCTGCGGGTCACCCTGCATGCCGCACGCCATGCGCTGGAGCCGGAGCTGAAGCCCCGCGTCCCTTCCGCGTACCTCGTGGCGGATGGTGATCTGGTGTTCCTCGCAGCGGAGTTGGTCCGGGTCGACGCCGACGAGGCGGAGGAGGCCGCACGCGCGGCGCTCGCCGCGGGCGACGCCGAGGCGCTGGAGGGCGCGCGGCAGGCGCTGGAAGCGGAGCTGCTGCCGGAGGACCGGTACGCGGACTGGGCCGTCGAGCGCCGCCGCCGTATCGACGTACTGCGCGAACAGCTCGTCCCGGCCCTGGCGGGGCGGCTGTTGGCCGACGGCCGTACCGACGACGCCGTCGCGCTGCTCCGCGGCGCGGTGGACCGGTCCCCCGCCGACGAGGCTCTGAGTCTGCTGCTCGCCCGCACCTGGTACGACATGGGCAGACCCCGCCAGGCCATCCGCCAGTACCACGCGTGCCGCGAGGCGCTCGCCGACGAGCTGGGGGTGCGGCCGGGGGCCGAACTGGAGGCGCTGCACCGGTCCGCGCTGTCCGCGCTCGACGCACTGGGCTCCGCGCCGCCGGCCAGTGCCGTGCCGGAGGAGGCGCCGCTGCCCCCGGCCATCCGCCGCCCCGAGCCGCTGCCCCTCTTCGGCCGCGAGCGCCCGCTCGCCCTCCTGGCCGGGCACGCCTCGGCGACGGGCGGTGACACCCGGCTCGTCGTGGTGCGCGGTGAGGCGGGTATCGGCAAGACCCGGCTGGTCGCGGAGGCCGCCCGGGAGGCGGCCGCGCAGGGCGTCCGTGTGCTGTGGGGCACGAGTCACGAGGCCGAGGGGCAGACTCCGTACGGGGTGTTCGCGGACGCTCTCGAAGGTCACCTCGCGGGCTGCGGCACCGAGGAGCGGTCCCGGGTGAGCGCGGAACACCCGGGCCTGGCCGCCCTGGTGCCCTCGCTGGGCGGCGGGCCGCCCGCCGCGGCGAGCCCGGAGGAGGAGCGCGCCCGGCTGTTCCGTGCCGTGGCCGGGGTCCTCACCGATCTCGCGGCGACGCGTCCCGTACTCGTCGTTCTCGACGATCTGCAGTCCGCCGACCCCGGGTCGCTGAGCCTCCTCCACCATCTCGTGCGGACCGCGCAGACCAGGCGCTGGCAGTTCATCGCCACCTGCCGCGACGAGAGTCTTCAGCCGGACGACGTGCGACAGCAGGTGCTCGACGGCATTCTGCGCCAGCGGATGGCGGTGGAGATCGATCTGCTGCGGCTGAGCCGTGCGGACTGCTCGGGTCTCGCCGCTGCGGCGGCAGGCCTCGACGGGCGGGCGCAGGACCGTCGAACGGCGTCGCGTATCTTCCGGCTCTCGCTCGGCAACCCGCTGTTCGCCCTCGAACTGACCACCGGCCCCGAGGCCGACCTGGAGCACATGGTGCCGCGGGCGAGCACCACCGCGGAGCCGCGTGCCGAGGCCGTTCCCGACAGCATCCGCCGACTCGTCCGCAGTCGGCTGGCCCGACTGCCCGGAGGGGCCAGACACACGCTCGCGGCGCTTTCCCTCGCGGGCGGCACCGCGGTCTCGCTCACCGAGCTGGAGTCGGTCGCCGCCTCCGGTCTGCATCCACCGCTGTACGGGCCCGAGGTGACGGCCGCGCTCGACGCGGCCGTCGGTTCGGGACTCGTCGAGGAACGCGATGTCGTCCTCGGCGGCAGGCCGGTCCTCGGCTACGCGTTCCGCCACCCCCTGGTACGGCTGGCGTGTACGGAGCAGTTGGGCAGGGCCGCGCGCCGCCTGCTCCACCAGGCGTACGCGGAGACGGTGCTGCGGCTGCGGCCGGACGCCGTGGACACTCTCGCCTTCCACATGACGGTGGCTGACGACGCACGGGCGCCGGTCTACCTCCGCGCCGCCGCCGACCGGGCGGCTGCCCTGTACGCCAACGACAGCGCCTGCGACTACTACGAGGAGCTGGTCACCCATCTCGACGCCGCGGACCGGGCCGCGGCGGCCGACGCCCGGCTGGCCTGGGGGCAGGTGCTGCGCCGCGCCGCGCGCTATCCGGAGGCCGAGAAGGTGCTGCGCTGGGCCCTGCGGGACCTGGAGTCGGCCGCCGACCACGGCGGGGCGCTGCGCGCGGCCGTGTCGCTGGCCGAAGTGCTCGGCCGGGCGCAACGTCCGCTCGAAGGTCTCGACGTGCTCCGTGCGGCGCCCGCGAACAGCCGGTCGGCAGTCGCCGACCGGGCCGCGCTGCACCTGGCCATCGGCGCGCTCACCTTCTACGCCGGACAGTACGACGAGACGATGGCCGCCCTGCGCCGGGCGGAACTGGAGACGGCCCGGCTGCCCGAAGCGGACCGGGACCCGCTGCTCTCCCGGCTGTTCACGATCCGCGCCGCCGCTCTGATGGTGTCGGGGCAGGTGCGCGAGAGCCGTGGGGCGGCCGAGGCGGCGCTGCTGACGGCCGAGCGTGCCGGCGATGCGGCGCTGCTCTCCAGCGCGCTGTCCGTCGTGGGCGAACTGGCCCGTGAGGAGGGCCGGTCGGAGGCCGCGCGGGACTACGCGCGGCGCGCGGTGTCGATCGCACGGCGGACCGGGGACCCCACCGTCCTCGCTTTCGACCAGAGCAACCTGGCGGGCGCCGAGCTTCTGGTGGGCGAGCACGGGCGGGCGACGGCGCTGGCCAACGCGGCGGTGCGGCTGGCCCGTTCGCTCGGACCTTCCTGGGTGCTTCCCTACGCGCTGGTCGGGCTCGCCGAGGTCGAACTGCGCTGCGGGCGCCTGGCGGAGGCGGACAAGGCACTGGCCGATTGCGCGGACGCGGTGACTCTGGCGCGTGACCCGCAGGTGCTGGACGGGATGCGGCGGCTCACGGAGGAGCTCGCCGCCGCGGAGGCCACCAGGAAGGCTGCTGCGAAAGCCGTACCCGCACCACGGTAATTCGTGGGTAACGCGGGTTTCCTACGGTCTGGCCAGCCCTGGAACACCAGGGCGTGTGTGCCCCGTGTTCCAGCCTCCGAGGAAACGTACCCATGTCTGCTGCCGCCCCCGACGCGTCGTCCGGCGCCGCCGGTCCGGACGAATCGGTCCGCGCCGTCGTCGACGCGGGCGGCGAGCCATGGGCCCGCATCCTCGGTCTGCTGGAACGGCGCCGGTGCGAGCTGCCCGTGGGCAGCGTGCTGGAACTGCACAGCGCCAACCCACAGGTCCGTTCGTCCCTCCGAGGGTGGTGCCGGCTCACCGGCTCCACCCTGCTCTCCGAGGAGGAGACGGGCGACGTGAGTGCGTACCGCATCAGGCTGCCGCCGCCCCCCGTGCACGGCACACCGACCCCGTTCCCCCTCCAGAAGCCGGAGTCCCCATGAAGCCCCTTGCTCGCGCCAGACTCGTGGCGGCGGTCACCGTCGCCGCCCTGTGCTCGCCGGCCGTCCTGCCGTCGGCGACCGCCGGGCCCGTACCGGAGCCGTCCGTCACGGCGTTCGGTGCGTCAGTGAGCCGCACGGTCACCCTGATCACAGGTGACCGGGTGACGGTCACCACCACGCCGGACGGCCGGAAATCGTACAGCGCGGTGCCCGCCGAAGGTTCGGCCCCGGGCACGGTCCTCGCCCGTACGGACATCGACGGCGACGCGTACTTCTACCCGAGCGATGTGATCGGCAAGGTCGGTTCCCTCCTCGACCCGCAGCTGTTCAACGTCGACGGGCTGGTCCGCGACGGCTACGACGACTCCCGCGTCGACGCGCTGCCGCTGATCGTGCGGCGCACCGGCACCGACCGTCCCGAGGCGCTCAAGAGCGATGGGCTGATGCCCGCCGAGCGGGACTTCCACGCGCTGAAGGCGAGCACGGCCGTCCTCGACAAGGACGACGCGGACGACGTCGGTGACGCCCTCGACAGCAAGGGCGCGCTGGACGGCGTCAAGAGCATCTGGCTCGACGGCAAGGTGCGGGCGGACGCGCTGGACCGCAACCTCACCCAGATCGGCGCCGACACCGCGTGGCAGGCCGGCCGCACCGGCAAGGGGGTCAAGGTCGCCGTGCTGGACACGGGCGCCGACCCGACGCATCCGGACCTCGCGGGCCGGATCAGCGCTACCAAGGACTTCTCGGGCAGCGGCAGCGCGGTCGACAGGCAGGGTCACGGCACCCATGTCGCGGCGACCGTGGCCGGCAGTGGCGCGGGTGCACCGGGCCTCCGTACCGGCGTCGCGCCGGACGCCGACCTGATCGTCGGCAAGGTGCTGGACGACAAGGGTTCCGGTTCGGACTCGCAGGTCATCGCCGGTATGGAGTGGGCCGTCGCGCAGGGCGCGAAGGTCGTCAACATGTCGCTGGGCAGCGGCCCGACCAACGGACAGGACCCGGTCACCCAGTCGCTCGAAGCGCTGGCCACCTCGTCCGGCACGCTGTTCGTGGTGTCGGCGGGCAACAACGGTCCCAACATCTCCACCGTGTCCGCCCCGTCGATCGCCCCGCACGCCCTGTCGGTCGCGGCCGTGGACTTCGCGGGCGGCACCGCCTCGTTCTCCAGCCGTGGGCCGTCGTTCAACGGCACGGTCAAGCCGGAGATAGCCGCCCCCGGCGTCAACATCGTCGCGGCACGCGCCGCCGGCACCAACATCGGCACCGTGCAGTCCGACCCGGCGTACACCGCCCTGTCCGGTACGTCGATGGCCGCCCCGCACATCGCGGGCGCCGCGGCACTGCTGGCCCAGGAGCACCCCGACTGGACCCCGGACCAGCTGAAGCACACCCTGATGGGCAGCGCGACAGCGCCGTCACTCCAGTCTGGACAGACGGTCTATGACGTCGGCACCGGTGTGGTGAACCTGCCGGCCGCGCTGAAGCAGACGGTCGTGGCCGACGCCGGTGCAGTCGACTTCGGGCGCCTGGACGTGGCCGACGGCACCGCGACCCGTACCGTGAAGCTCACCAACAAGGGCGGGGCCTCCGTCACCCTGGGCCTCATGGGCACGTTGGCGACACCAGGTTCGACGCCTCCGGCCGGCATGCTGAAGCTCTCCGCCTCCTCCGTGACGCTGGGTGCCGGTGAGTCCACGGATGTCACTCTGACCGTCGACACCACCGGCACTCCGACCGGTACCTACACCGGCGCGCTGACGGCGCTCCCCGCCGGTGGCGGCCAGGCGCTGCGCGTCCCGCTTCTCCTGGACCGTGCACAGTCCGTCAAGATCACCACGCTCGACCGCGCGGGCAAGCCCGCGCCCGCCCAGATCTCCCTGCTCAACGCGGACAGCGGCGCATCCCTGAACGCGGAGGTCCGCGCCGAGGGAACGCGCGACCTGCGGGTTCCCGAGGGCCAGTACATGGGCCTGGCGATGATCGCGATGACCATCGACGGACTCCGTCAGATCGCGATCGTCAGCGCGGACCTGAAGGCCGGCTCCAACGAGCTCGTCTTCGACGCCCGCAAGGCCCGCCGCTGGACCGCGTCCCTGGAGGGCAAGGACACCCGCCCCGAGTTCATGCTCGGCAACCTGACCCGTACCACGGACGACGGCCGGTTCGGTATCCGCCACAGCATGCTGGCCGGTGGCGCCTACGGAACCTTCCCGAAGGACGCGCTCTGGATCACGCCGACCACCGAACCCCACCTCGGCAAGGTCGCGTTCAACGAGCGCTGGCGGCTCGCCGACGCGGACAGCGACATCACGGTCGGCGACACCTCCGCGCTCTACGACGCTGCCTACGCGCAGACTGATGTCAGTGACAACCCCGAGCGACGGCTGACCCGCGGTGAGGTCGAGAAGTTCGCCAAGGTCCGCACGACGTTCCGGGGCATGAACGAGAGGCTCCGCTACCAGGAGGGCAGCACGGTCTACGGGACCGGGCTCGGCGGCCTCAACACGTCCTCGCCGTCCTACCTGACCGTCCCGCACGAGCGCACGGAGTACATCCAGGCCGAGGACAGGATCTGGCTGCGGTTCACCTACCGCAACCAGGGCGGCGTGCAGATGAACTACCCGCCGACCCAGTTCACCTACGAGCCGGGCACCTCCACGAAGGACACCTGGTTCGACGGACCGTTCTCGGTGCTCGCCACCGGCCAGGCGACCGGTTCTCGTCTCCAGCTGCAGATCGACGACAGCGTCAACCCGGACGGACTCGTCGCACGGAACGCCGACTTCAACTTCCCTCAGCGCACCCAGTCCACGAGCCAGCTCTACCGCAACGGCACGCTGGTCTCCGGCTCGGGCTCACGGATCGACAAGACGTTCGAGAACGCGGACAAGGCCTCGTACGAGCTTCGGCGCACCGTCACCTCCGCCGGGATCTTCCCGATGGGTGGCGAGTCGACCTCCAAGTGGAACTTCACCGCAGGTGGCACGGGTGAAGCGGCGACTCCGGTGAAGCTGCTCAACGTGTCGCTCGACGCGCCGCTGAACAACATGAACCAGGCCCGCGCCGGCCGTTCGCTGACCGTGAAGGCCGACGTGACGGGTGCGGTCGACGGCCTGAGCAAGGTCCGCGCCTGGGTGACCTCCGACCTCGGCGTCACCTGGCAGCAGGTCTCGGCGCACCGGGACGACAACGGCGACTACCGGTTCACCGCACCGGGTTCGGCCCTCACGTCCGGTGGCTTCCTGGGCGTCCGTGTGACGGCCGAGGACAGGCAGGGCAACACCGTCGACTCGGCGCTTCCCCGGGCCATCCCGGTCGGATGATCCCGCGCTGACGACATGACGGTGCCACCGTCCCCTGGAGGGGCGGTGGCACCGTCATGTTCAGAAGCGGCCGAGTGCCGCCTTCAGCTCATCCTCGTCAGGAGGATTCGCACCGGCCCGCGCCACGGTCACGGCGGCCGAGGCCGCCGCGTGACGCAGCACCTCCGTCACGGCGTCCGGGCCCATGGAGCGCAGCCGCTCGCGGCCGTCCGCGCCGAGCAGCCCTAGCGCGGCGAGTGCGTGCACTGTGCCCGACATGAACGCGTCGCCCGCTCCGACCGTGTCGACGACCTCGGTGGGCAGCGCGTCGACCGCGACCCGGCCGCCGGGGAGTACGGCCAGCGCGCCTTCGGCTCCGCGGGTGACGAGGACGAGGGCGGGCCCGGTGGCCTGCCAGCGCTCGGCGACCCTTTCCGGGTCCTCCCCCGGGTACAGCCACTCCAGGTCCTCGTCACTGGCCTTGACGACATCGCTGAGCGCGACACAGCGTTCGACCCGGCGTACGGCGGTGTCGTGGTCGCCCATCAACTCCGGCCGCACATTGGGGTCGTAGCTGATGGTCGCCGCCGCACGCGACGCCTCGACGGCGGTCAGTACGGTGGCCGCGCCCGGCTCCATCACCGCGCCGATCGACCCGGTGTGGACATGCTGGTGCGGCTGTCCGGAGCCGGTCGGTGCCAGGGTCCAGGTGATCTCGAAGGTGTACGCGGCCTGGCCGCCACCGTCGAGGGTCACGGAGGCGGACGGTGTCGGAGCCGTGGCGCCGTCGGTACGCACCCGCACCCCGGCGGCCGTCAGATGGTCCCTGATCAGCCGCCCGTTGGCGTCGGGACCAAGCTGGGTGAGCAGAGTGGCGTTCCGCCCGAGCCGGGCGAGACCGTAAGCGACGTTGGCCGGGCTGCCGCCCGGGTGGACCACGTCGGCCGCACCGGGGAGCCGGACGATGTCGGCGACGCATTCGCCGATGACCAGCACGTCGAGTCTGTCAGTCATGAGGGTGGGTCTCCCTGGAGTGCGGTGACGAAGGTGTCCTGGTAGGCGGTGCGGCCTCCGAACACATTGAGCCCGATCCTGCCTCGTACGAAACGGGTGTCCGTCGTGTCGATGACGGGCCGCCCGTCGACGAACACCTCGATCCGGCTGCCGAGTGCCCTGATCCGCAGCGGCAGGCTGATGCCGGCCCGCAGGAGCAGGGGCACTTCGACGAGTACGGTCGTCTGCCCGCCCTCCTTTCGGAACAGCCGGACCGTCCGCAGGTTCGGGTCGAGGTTGACCGCGTATCCGTCGGCCGCGTCGGGCGAGGCGCGCAGCAGGACGGAGCCCGCACCGCCGGTCCCGTCGGGTCCGCCGAACCGCACCAGCGTGGTCAGTTCGAGGTCGCCGTACTCGGTGGCGGAGACGGCGGTCGAGTCCCGGTCGAAGACGCCGGTGCGGCCCGCGCCGGTGGTCTCCCAGTGCCCGGCGGGGACGACGGCGAGCTCCCCGAGTCCCCCATTGCGGAATTCTCCGCCGCCCGGCACCTCGGCGGGCTTCGGGTCGGCGTCCGTCACCCGGAAGACGTCTCGCAGTCGGTGCACGGTCAGTCCGACGATCCGCGCGGAGCCTCCGGTGACGTAGAAGGCCATGCCCAGGTCGTCCGGGCGGGGGAAGAGCAGGCTGCTGATGGTGACCTGTCCGTCGCCGCCGAATACCTCGACCGATGAGCTGTCCATGAACAGGCGTATGCGCAGCCGCCGTTCACCCTCGACCGTGGCGAGCGGCAGCGGGGCGGTGGTCCTTCCGGCGAAGTGCTCCGTGAAGTCGCTGACGCCGGATTCGGTGCGGTCGACAAAGAGACGTTGGGCGACAACGTCGTAGCCCACGACGGTCCGCCGGTCTCCTCCGGTTCGCAGGCGGAGGCCGAATTCGGTGGCGGGCCCGGTGCCGGGCAGGGCGATCTCCGCCTCGATCTCGTACGAGCGCCCGTGGACGGCCGCGAGCGGGTTGGCGGAGTCCGGCCGCACGGTGACACCGCTGATGGTGGTGCTTCCCGAGCGCAGGGTTTCGAGCTCGACGGCCGGGCGCTGTACCAGCCCCTTGCTGGACAAGGTGAGTTCGCGGGGAACGCTCAGGGCGCCGTTCCACTCGCCGGTGGGTGCGCTGAACGCGTAGTCCCAGTTGCTGAGCCAGCCGAGCTGGACGCGTCGCCCGTCCGGAAGTCCGGCGAAGGTCATGGCGGCGTAGTAGTCGCGGCCCGCCTCGGCACGCAGGGGCGTGCCCGCCGTGTTGGTGGTGGTGAAGGTGGCGCCGTCCCAGTCGCCGAGGAAGTACTCAGCCGCCGAACCGTCCGTTTCACGCACCGCGCCCGTCGACAGAGCGAGCACCCAACGCACCTGATCCGCTTGGCCGTCGACGGGCAGCGGGAACAGGTCGGGGCACTCCCAGACTCCGCCGACGACCCAGTCCCCGTAGCCGAAGGAGGAGCGGTGGGCCCAGTGGAGGAGGTCGGTGGAGGTGTAGAAGCGGACATGGTCGCCGCCGGACACCACCATCACCCACTGACCGTGCTCCTCGTCACGGACCACCTTCGGGTCGCGGAAGTCCCAACCACCGTCCGGCCCACCGGGGTTCTGCACGACGGGCCCGGTGCCGTGCCACTGCCAGGAGCGGCCCCTGTCCAGGCTGAAGGCGGCGCGCACCGACTGGTTCCCGCCGGGCTTGTCCGGGTGGTAGCTGGTGTAGAAGGCGAGCAGCCCGGAGCCGCCGCCGAAGAGCCCGCTGGCATCGTCGGTGTCGACGACGCACGATCCGGACCAGCTGTGGCCGAACTCGGAGACGGGCAGGGCGACGGGCAGTGCACGCCAGTGGAGGAGGTCGGTGGAGACGGCGTGCGCCCACTGGCCCGCGTCCTGGTGGAAGAGGTGGTACTCGCCCTCGTACCGGACGAGTCCGTTGGGGTCACTCGTGCGCGAGGCGAGCTGGGTGTAGTGGTAGCCGGGTCGGTAGGTGTCCGTGTAGTACGTCTGCGGAGTACGGGCGCGGACCTCCTGGAAGACGGCTGTTCCCCCGGTCGCGGCGAGTGCGACGGCTGCTCCGTCGGTGCGGGACGCGGTGGCGGTGAGGACCTGGACCCCGTCCACCGTCACCGTCAGCCGCGTACCGAGGGCGCGTATCTCCGTCCGGTACGTGGAGCCGGCGACGAAGGGGCGTACGGGTGGTGCGGACCGGGCGAGTACGCGGCCGTCCGCCCGGTCCACGAGGCGTACGCCGCTCGCGTCGAGGCGGGCTTCGTAGCCGCCCTCGCCCGTGGCGCCGGCGCGTACCACGAGGCCCGCTGTCGCCGCCCCCGCCAGGAGGACATCGGCGCTCAGCAGCGCGTCGCCGCCCGGGAAGGGTGCGGTACGCAGCGCCGTGGCGCCCTCGGACCGGATACCGCGCAGGTCGGGGGTCCAGCTGCCGGTGACGTCCCACCAGCCCTGAAGGTCCGTCACCAGGCCGGTGGCCGCGACGTTCTCGAAGGAGGCCGAGCCGTTGTACGTCTGGACGCCGAGCTGCCCGGCGGTGTGGGTGGCGTCCTCGGCCGTGATCACCGGGGCGTAACCGTCGGGGGTGATGAAGTCGGTCTGCCAGCGGACCGTGAGCCGCTTGCCGTCCGCCCTGACCATGAGCCGGTAGACCTCGCCGACCTCGACCGGTGTGCTGTACGTGCCGAGAGTGGCGTCCCCGTCGATGCGGTAGAGCCGCAGCCTGTTCAGGTTCGGGTCGATCTGCACGCCGTAGCCGGAACCGGCGCCCGCGTCGGTACGCAGCAGGAGGGCGGCGACGGCGTACGGATCGTGGATCTGGATGTCCGCCTGGTAGGCGGTGTCGTGGACGCGAGTGGTGGCGACCGCACGGGTGTTGGTGTCGGCGGGTGCCGTGGCGCGCCAGCCGAACGCGGTGGCGCTCCAGGTGCCGCCGGTCGTGGTCCAGCCGGTGGCCGTGGTGGTGACGGTGCGGATTCCCGGGGCGCCGAAGAGGACGGTGCCGTTGTAGGCGTGCAGTCCGGCGGCTCCGTGCGCGTAGGCGGTGTCCCGTGCGGTGAGGAGCCGGGTCCCGTCGACGGAGACCGTCAACTGCGGTCCGTCCATCTCGACTTCGAGCAGATAGCCGGTCCCGGGGCGGGCGGTGAGGGCGGCGGGCGGTGCGAGGTCGCGGCCGGTCGCCAGGTCGAAGAGGCGGACCCGGCCGAGGTTGGGGTCGAGACTCGCCGCGTATCCGGCCGTGCCGTCGTCGGTGGCACGGACCACCAACGATCCGACCGCGTACGGCGAGTTGGGATCCACGGTGACGCGGGCCGCGTAACCGGCGACGGCTCCGACGCGCTGCTCGGACAGGGCGAGGGCGTTGCGGTCGGCCCCGGTGACCACCCGCTGTCCGCCGTCGGCGGTACGGGACCAGGTGCCGGTGACCGCGAGCGGATCGGGGATCGCCGCGAGGTCACCCGGCAGGGCCGCCGGGCGGGGCCCGGCCGGTGCGGAGGCCGCTGCCGGGGCGGCTCCGGTGAGCGGGATCAGTGGGGTCAGCAGGGTGAGACCGGCCGTGGACAAGAGCGCACGCCGAGAGATGGACATCGTCGTCTCCTCTGGTGAAGCAGGGTGGGGGGCAGGCCCTAGGGCCAGAGCGGGCGGGGGCCGTCGAAGACGGCGGCCATCTGCCAGGCGTCGATACGCTCGACGGCGACCTCGCCGACCGCGGCGACCGCCACGCCCAGCGCGTCGGGGAGGGTCGGGTAGACGCGGGCGGCCAGCGCCCGGCCGTTGGCGAAGATCTCCAGTGCGGAGTGGTCGACGAGTACCCGGAGGTCGACCACGCCCTCGCCGTTCAACGGCAGCTCTCCGTAACGGGGTTCGGTGTCCACCGATGGGTCGAGGCTGCTCGCCTCGCGGCGCAGCCGCAGGGTGCCGGTGCCGTCCTCGGCCCGTGCCACTTCGATCACGGTCCGCTCGGAGCCGTCGGCGGACTCCCGTACCACGAGCCGGGCGACGGCACCGGGAGCGAGCCGGAAGGTCGCCTCGATGTCCAGCTGGTCGCCGCGCATGCCGTCGAGCTGTACGCGGGTGCCGTCGGTGAGCGTGAGCGGGCCCGTCCTTACGGCTTCGCGGCGCAGCCGGGCGAGCTCGGGGACGGGGGCCTGGACCAGGCTGCCGTCGCTCCCGAGGGTGACGACGCGGGGCAGGGACATGACCCCGCACCAGCCGGCTTCCGCCATGGCGTCCTCGTCGCGTCCTTCCTGGAGCCAGCCGAACATGATGCGGCGGCCGAGTGCGTCCTTGGTGGACTGCGGGGCGTAGAAGTAGCGCTGTCCGTAGTCGAGCCGGTGCAGTGCGCGGGGGACGAACGAGTCGCCCTCGTACGTGCCGGTCCAGTACAGCGGGTAGTGCGTGGCGCCCTCGTCCCAGGCGGAGAAGGCGAGGATGTCGGCGCCGTCGAGCCGGAAGAGGTCGACGCACTCCCACATGGTGCCGGTCCAGTCGAGGTCGGCGGCCGTGCCGGTGCCCGCGTCGCCGGTGAGGAGCGGGCCGACGTACCGCCAGTTCCGCAGGTCCTCGGACTCGTACAGGAAGGCCGTGCCGCCCTCGCCACGTATGCCGGAGCCGACGAGGTGACGCCAGACGCCGTTCTCGCGCCACACGCAGTGGTCGCGGAACGCGGTGAGGTCGCCCTCCGGCGGGGCGGCGATCACCGGGTTGGCGGGGTCCTTGCGCCACGTGCGCAGATCGGCCGATCCGGTGGCCACGCACGGGAGTTCGCTCTCGCCGTGCCGGCCGGAGTAGACGAGGGTCGGGGTGCCGCCGTCGTCGACGAGGACGCCGGACCAGCAGCCGTCGCGGTCGGGGCCCTCTGTGCCGGGGACCAGGGCGACGGGTTCGTCGGTCCAGGTGACCAGGTCGCGGCTGGTGGCGTGGCCCCAGTGGATGCGGTGGTGGGCGGCGGCGAGGGGGTTGTACTGGTAGAAGAGGTGGTAGACGCCGTCCCAATGGGCCAGCCCGTTGGGGTCGTTGAGCCAGCCGCCGGGGGCGGTGAAGTGGAAGCGGGGCCGGTGCGGGTCGAGGACGGCACGCTCGGCCAGGCCCTTCGGCGCGTCCTCGTGGCGGGCGGCGCGGGGCAGGGTGAGGTCGTGGGTCATGATCAGGCGTTCTCGGTTTCCGGGGTGGCCGCGGTCAGGACGCGGCGCGCGGTGGGCGTGGCGGGGGCGTACAGGTGGCAGCGCACCCAGTGGGGCTGCCCGTCGTCCTCGCCGACGACGTGGCGGACGGGCTCGGTGCGGCTGCACGCGCCCTCGTCCTCGTACGGGCAGCTCTGCGGTGTCAGTACGGCGGCGCGCAGCCGCGCCCGCAGGACCGGGTCGTACGGCGTCGTCCGCTCGGGGTCGGGCACGGCGGAGAGCAGGAGCTGGGTGTACGGGTGGGCGGGCCGGTCCATCAGGGCGAGCGAGTCGCCGCCCTCGACGAGTTCACCGGCGAACAGCACCTGTGTGGTGTCGGCGACATAGCGGGCCGATGCCAGGTCGTGCGTGATGTAGAGCATCGAGATGGAGTGCTCGTCGCGCAGGCGTCGCATCAGGTTCAGGATGCCGACGCGTACGGAGACGTCGAGCATCGAGGTCGGTTCGTCGGCGAGGACGAGCCGGGGGTCGACGGCGAGGGCGCGGGCGATGGCGACGCGCTGGCGCTGGCCGCCGGAGAGTTCGTGCGGATAGGACTGGAGCATGTCCTCGGTCAGCCCGACCGTCCTCATGAGCTCCCGCAGTTCGCTCTCCCCTGCGGGGCGCCCGTGCACGAGCAGGGCGCGGCTGAGGAAGTGCTCGACGCGGTGGACGGGGTTGAGGGAGCCGAAGGGGTCCTGGAACACCATCTGGACGGCGCCGCGGTAGGCGCGCGATGCGCCCCGCTTCTGGGTCCTGAGCACGTCCTGGCCGTCGAGCAGGATCTGCCCGGAGCTGGGCTGTTCCAGTCGGGCGAGACAGCGGGCGAGCGTGGACTTCCCGCTGCCGGACTCGCCGACGAGGGCGACGATCCGCCCGTGCGGGATGTCCAGGTCGACGGAGTGGAGGGCCCGGTGGCGGTCGCGGGAGAACAGGCCGCCCATCCGGAAGTCCTTGGTGAGTCCGCGCACGCTCATCAGCGGGGCACGGGTCGTGGTGGCCGTGGGCGTCATCGCGGGTCGCCTCCGATGGTGCGGGCGACGAACCGGCCGGTGGCCACCTCGCGCAGGTCGGGAATGTTCGTCGAGCAGTCGGAGCGTTCGGCGGGACACGCGCTGTGGAAGCCGCAGCTGTCCCCGGTACGCGGAGTGTCGGCGAGGCCCGTGTGCTCGGTACGCGGACCGGTCAGCGGCGGGAACGCGTTCATCAGGGCCTTGGTGTACGGGTGCAGCGGCCCGGCGAAGATCTCCCTCGCCGGTGCGAGCTCGACGAGCCGGCCCCCGTACATGACGCCCATCCGGTGGGAGAGCTCGACCATGAGGGACATGTCGTGGGTGATGAAGAGGACGGAGAAGCCCAGCTCACGCTGGAGGTCGCCGATCTGCGCCATGATCTCCTGCTGGACCACGACGTCGAGCGCGGTGGTCGGCTCGTCCATGATGAGCAGGGACGGTTTCAGGGCGACGGCCATGGCTATGACGACACGCTGGCGCATTCCGCCGGACAGCTGGTGCGGGTAGGACTTCAGCCTGGCCGGGTCGATGCCGACGAGTTCGAGGAGTTCGCCGGAGCGCTCGCGGGCGTGGCGCTTCTTCATCTTCTCGTGGGTGGTGAAGATGTCGCCGATCTGCTCGCCGATGGTGAGGACGGGGTTGAGCGAGTTCATCGCGGACTGGAACACCATGGCGATCTCGCGCCAGCGGAACGCCCGCAGTTCCTTCGCGTCCATGGTGAGGATGTCGCGGCCCTTGAAGACGACAGAGCCGGTGATCCGGGCGGGCGGCTTGAGCAGGCGCATCACGGCGTTGGCCACGGTCGACTTGCCGCAGCCCGACTCCCCCGCGAGGCCGAAGATCTCGCCTGCCCCGATGGTGAAGGACACGTTGTCGGCGCCCACGACGCTGCGGCCGTCGCCGCCGTACTCGACACGGAGGTTCTGTACGTCCAGCACAGGCTGGTGAGAGGACGAGGTCATCGGTCAGCCCTTCTTCGATGAGGTGGTGGCGGTCTTGGCGCGGCGGGCGCGCAGTCGCGGGTTGGTGATCTCGTCGACCGCGTAGTTCGCCATCGCGAGGGCGAAGGCGACGAGGGCGATACAGAGGCCGGAGGGCACGAACACCCACCAGGCGCCGGTCATCAGGGCGCCGTCGTTGCCCGCCCAGTAGAGGTTGGTGCCCCAGCTGACGACGCTCCCGTCGCCGAGACCGAGGAACTCCAGGCCCGCCTGGGCGCCGATGCCGAAGATGACGCAGCCGAGGAGCGTCGTCATGACGACGGAGGCCATGTTCGGCAGGATCTCCCGGAACATGATCCGCAGAGGGCGCTCGCCGGTGACGACGGCAGCGGCGACGAAGTCCTTGCCGCGGATCGACTTGGCCTGGGCGCGCAGCACCCGGGCGGAGCCCGCCCAGCCGGTGACGACCAGGACCAGGATCACGGTGCCGGTGCCGGGCGGCATGAACGCGGCGAGGATGACGAGGAGCGGTACGCCGGGCACCAGCAGGAAGATGTTCGTGACGAGCGACAGGACGTCGTCGACGATCCGGCCGAAGTACGCGCAGGCCATGCCGACGAGCACGGCGAGCGCCGTCGCCGCGAGGCCGACCGAGAATCCGGTGAACAGCGAACTGCGCGCACCCCACAGCGTCAGGGCGAGGACGTCCTGCCCCTTCGCGGTCGTACCGAGGATGTGCTGTGCCGAGGGCGCCGATGCACCCAGGCTGTTGATCTTCGACGGGTCGCCGGGGGCGATCAGGGGTGCCAGCAGGGCGAGCAGGACGAACAGCGCCAGGACGGCGGCTCCGAACAGCGCCTTGCGGTTGGCGAGCAGGGCGCGCAGGAGTCCGGTGCGGCCACGCCGGGGAGGGGTGGCGGGTGGTTCGGCCGGTTGTGCGGCCTGTTCCGTGCGTGAGTCGCGGGAGGCTCGGGAGTCGAGGACACTCATGGGGGTCTTTCTCCTTCTCAGCCGCTCAGCGGACGCGCACACGCGGGTCGAGACGGACATAGACGAGGTCGACGAGGAAGTTGGCGACCAGCACGGCGGCGGTGATGGTGAGGAAGATGCCCTGCATCAGCGGGTAGTCGAGGCCCTGGACCGCGGCAAGCAGCTGGAAGCCGACGCCGGGGTAGGCGAAGACGACTTCGGTGAGCAGCGCGCCGCCGACCACGAAGCCGAGCGCCATGCCGAAGTTGGTGACGGAAGGCAGCATCGCGTTGCGTGCGGCGTAACGGAACATGATCCGGGCGGGCTTGAGGCCCTTGGCCTCGGCCATGGTGATGTAGTCCTCGGCGACCGTGGCGATCATGGTGTTGCGCATGCCGAGCATCCAGCCGCCGATCGACACGAGGACGATCGTCAGTGCGGGGAGCACGAGGTGGGTGGCCGCGTTGGAGATGAACGCCCAGGACAGTTCGGGGGTGAAGCCGACGTCGAAGGCGTGGCGCATCGGGAACCAGCCCAGCGTCATGCCGAACAGGTAGAGCGCGCCCATGGCGAGCCAGAAGTACGGGAACGAGCCGGCGAAGACGAGCAGCGGCGGGAACACCGAGTCGAGGACTCCGCCGCGGCGCCAGGCGGCGAGGATGCCCAGCAGGTTGCCGATGACGACGGCGATGACCAGGGATGTTCCGCCGAGCAGCAGGGTCCAGCCGATCTGCGAGGCGATGACCTCGGAGACGGGCGTGGGGAAGCGGGACAGCGAGATGCCCATGTTCCCCGTGCAGATGTCCTTGATGTAGTCGATGTACTGCTCCCACATCGGCCGGTTGTCGAGGCCGAAGAGGCGGCGGATCTGGTCGATCTGCTCCGGCTGCATCTGGCTCTGCGAGCGGGCGAACATGCGGGAGACGGGGTCGCCCGGCATGAAGCGGGGCAGCAGGAAGTTCAGGGTGACGGAGGCCCAGAAGGCGAGCAGGTAGAAGCCCAGGTTGCGCAGGATGTAACGCACTGGTCCCTCTTTCGGTTCTGTGAGGGGCCGGTGGCCCCGCCGCACGGGTCGGCGTCGGCGGAGCCACCGGAGTGACGGGGTGTCAGTGCTTGACGGGCTTCAGGCTCGTCAGGACGAGGACGGTGGTGTCGCCACGGTTGGTGAGCGTGGCGTACGGGTTGTCCTCGGTGGGCCAGCCGGTGAACCGGCTGTCGGTGTACGCGCCCCACTCCGGGCCGGGGAAGAGCGGCACGACGGGCGCCTTCTCCGCGAACAGCTTCTGGAGGGCGGTGAGCTTGGTCTGCTGTCCGGCCGCGTCGGACTCGGCGGCGAACTCGTTCAGCAGCGTGTCGGCCTGCTTGTCGCCGAAGCGGTGGTAGTTGCTCAGCGCCCTGTCACCGACCGGCTTGACCGTTTCGGTGCCCATCGTGGTCTTGTAGAACTGGTAGGGCGTGGCGCCGTTGTCGCTCCAGACGATGCCGGTGTCGTAGTCGCCCGTCTCGTAGCCGCTGACGACCGCGGCCCAGTCGGGGGACTTCACGGTGGCGGTGACGCCGATCTCCGCCAGGTTCTGCTTGATGATGTTGGCGACGGACAGCCAGTCGGAGGATGCGGAGCCGACGGAGATGTCGAAGCTGAACGGCTTGCCGTTCCTCAGCTTGCGCTTGCCGTCGGAGCCCTTCTTGTAGCCCGCCGCGTCGAGCGCCTTGCCGGCGGCGGTCGCGTCGTGCTTCGTCCAGGTGCAGGAGCCCGCGACGGTGGCGTCGCGCCACTTGTCGTAACCGCCGGACAGGCCGGTGCAGTCGGCGGGCTCCGTGTAGCCGTTCATGCCGACCTTGGTGACGCTCTCGCGGTCGACGGCCTGGCTGAGCGCCTTGCGCACCGCGGCGTCGTCGAACGGCGCCTTGGTGGTGTTCATGGTCCAGTTGATCATCGACCCGGTCTTCGGGTACCAGTACGCGTTGTGCTGCGGGTCCTTGGCGACGAAGCTCTTCTCGACGTCCGGGATGAAGGACTGGGTCCAGTCCGCCTCACCGTTGACGAACGCCAGGTTGGCGCTGTCGTTGCCGCTGAAGCCGAGGACCCGGATGCCCTCGATCCGCTGCTTCTCCGGCTGCCAGTACTCGGGGTTCTTCCGGAGCTCGTACGACTGGCTCTGGAAGCCGGCGACCTCGGTGTACGGGCCGGAGCCGACCGGCTCCGGGTTGGTCTCCTTCGCCGGGTCCTTGACCTTCTCCCACACGTGCTTGGGCACGATGACCTGCTTGCCGAGTTCGAAGACTCCCGGCGAGTAGGGCTTGGTGAGGGAGAAGACGACCTTGTTCGTGCCTTCGGCCTTCGCCGTCTTCAGAAACTCGTAGCCGCCGAGCAGCTTCTTCTGGAGGCCGAAGGTGTACGCCACGTCCTCGGCGGTCAGCGGCTTGCCGTCGGACCACTTGACGCCTTCGCGCAGGGTGAAGGTGACGGTCTTCCCGTCCGGGGTGGTCTCCCAGGCTGTGGCCAGCCACGGGGTGGTCCTGCCGTTGGCGGGGTTGTAGACGAGCATCGACTCGTAGACGGCCTGGGTGGTCAGCGGTGCGATCACCTGACCGGGCGCGAACGGGTTGAAGTTGCGGGTGAAGGTGGCGAAGTCCTCACGGGGAATGGTGAGGAGCTGCCTGCCGGAGGAGTTCCCCGCGGCGCTGGTTCCCGCGCCGCTGCAACCGGTGAGCAGCAGGGCCGCGGCGGTGAGGGGGGCGACGAGTGCGGCCGTCCGGAAGCGCCGGGCACGTATCGACGGTGGCATAATGATGTCTCTTCTCTCTCTTCACATTGACCGGAGACGGGTGAGGAATCCCGTCGGGCTGATTCGCAGTCAGACCGACGAGCGTTCGATCAGCGGGCAGTCGACCGTCACCTGCGTGGTGGTGAGCGGCTGACCCGCTGTGAGAGCGCCGAGCATGTCGACGCCCTTGGCTCCCATGAGTTCGAACGGCAGTGCGACCGTGGTGAGGCCGGGCCGCAGATAGGCGGCGATGAGCTCCTGATTGTCGAATCCGATGACGGCGATGTCGTCAGGGATCCGGAGTCCACGTTCTTTGATGGCGTCGTAGGCGCCCATCGCGGTCCGGTCGTTGCCGCAGAACAGCGCGGTCGGCCGGTCGGCACGGTCCAGCAGCGAGCAGGCGGCGGCGTACCCGCCGTCGGCGGTGGCATGGCCGGGTACGACCAGGCTGTCCTCGACGCCGAGGCCCGCTTCGCGCAGCGCCTGCTCGTAACCGAGGCGCCGTCCGACCGCGGCCGGGATGCCCGTGTCGAGGTTGATGAACCCGATGCGCCGGTGTCCCGCGTCGAGCAGCCGCCGGGTGGCGGTGTACCCGCCCGCGACCTCGTCGGGGACGACGGAGGGCAGTGCGCCGTCCGCGTCGAAGCAGTTCACCAGGACGACAGGCACCTCGCGCGCGGCCGGCGGCAGCTTCACCGCGCGGTGCCAGGTCGTGGCGTACAGCAGCCCCTCGGCCCGCTGTTCGAGGAGCTTGTCGAAGGCGGCGGCCTCCATGGCGGGGTCGGTGTCACCCGCGGTGATCAGCAGGAACTTCCCGTCGGCCCAGGCCCGGTCCTGCGCCCCCTTGATCACGTCGACGGCGAAGGGCGCGGTGACGATCTCGGTGATGAGCCCGTACCACTCGCTGCGCTTGGCCGCGAGCGCCCTGGCTCCGGCGTTCGGCCGGTAGCCGAGCTCCTCGATCGCGGCCCGGATGCGCGCCTGGGTCTCCTCGGGGATGGCGGCGTCGGCGCGGTCGTTGAGGACGAAGGAGACGGTGGTGCGCGAGACGCCCGCCCGCTCGGCCACCTCACTCATCGTCACCCGACGCGTCCTGCTCGTGGCCACTTTGCCTGCTCCCTGCGTCCCGCCGACAGCGGGTCGTTCTTGGTTACGCGCTTTAGTAACGCGCGTTAGTACGATGTTGCACGCAAGTTACGAGCGGTTGACCAGCTGTGTCAAGAGGTCCGACAGCCAAAATCTCCCGGCGCTCGGGAGGAGTGCCGGGAGATTCTCGCTTCGGGACGCACGGGGGCGGGCTCAGGAGGCGTCCGCGCCGCCCTCTTCCCCGTACCGCCGCTCGAATTTGGCGACCTGCCCCTCGGTGTCGACGACCCGGGCCTGGCCGGTGAAGTACGGGTGGCTCTGGGCGGAGATCTCCACGTCGATGACGGGATAGCTGTTGCCGTCGTCCCAGTCGATCGTCTGCTCGCTCGACGCGGTGGACCTGGTCAGGAAGGCGTAACCGGCGGACCGGTCACGGAAGACCACGGGGCGGTACGAGGGGTGCTTGTCCTGCTGCATGCCTGCTCCTGGGAACGTACGGTTTCCGGCTGCGGCCAGCCTTGCCAACGGGAGCCGAGCGCGCGATCGCAGGCGTCCGTACGGGGGTGTAAGGCGCTGCCGGCGGTGTGGCCGCCGCCCCTCTCGCCATCGGCGCGCCCGGCGGGGCTCTACGCGGCCGGTCCGGGCCTCGCGTCCGCCCCCCGCGCGGTGCGCCGCGTCCACAGCAGGGCCCCGGCCAGCAGCGCGAAGGCGCCGAGCAGCCACGGCAGCGGTCCGGCCGGCAGAGTGCCGACCGCCAGCCCGGCTGCGGCGCCCACCAGTTGCAGGGAGAGCGACTGTACGGAGAGAGCCGTGGCCCGGCCGGAGGCGCCGACCCGGCGGTGCAGCAGCTCGTTCTCGCTGGGCCCGGCCGCTCCGAGCCCCAGATACACCAGCCCGTATCCGCCGACGGCGAGGGCCATGGAGAGCGCGCCGGACGAGGTCACGGTCGCGCCGAGGAGCAGAAGACCGGCGGCGGCAGCCGCGAGACCCGCCAGAACCGCCCGCTCGCCGCCGCCCGCCAGCCGGGCGACGAGCGGCGCGAGATGGCTGCCCAGGGCGGAGCAGACGAACCCGGCGGACGCGAGTCCGGCGAAGAGCACCGCACCGGACTCGGCGGCTCCGGTCAGCGCGGCGGCGCGGCCGGGGGTGAGCAGTTCGATCGTGACCAGTGCGGTGCCCGCCGCGCCCGCGCTCAGCAGGATTCTGCGGATCAGGGCGTCGCGGGTGCCGAGCCGCAGCCCGTCCACGATCGTGACAGGAACGCCGCGCAGCACGCCGCGCAGGGTGACCGGCACCCTCGGCGGTTCGGACAGGGCCACCAGGACGTAGAGCACGAAGACGATCTCGACGACCGCGCCGAGGAGCGCCGGAACGGAGAGCGGCAGGACGAGGCCGGAGGTGTGCGTGCGCAGTCCGGCGGCGAGGCCGGGGACGAGCCCCAGCAGCCAGGGCAGGGCTCCGCCGAGGAGTGTGCCCACGGCGAGCGCGGCCGAGGAGGCGGAGCTGCCCCGGGCCAGACCGGTACGGAGGTCGGCATCGGGTCCGGCGTGCGCGTGGACCGTGTCGACGTACCAGGCTTCGGCCGGTCCGCTGGACAGGGCGCGGGCCGCGCCCATGAGGACCATGCCGAGGGTGAGCACCCAGGCGGCGGTGCCGAGGCCGAGGAGGGTGAGGGCCGCCAGGTTGAGGAGTCCGGCGGCGGCCAGGACGGTACGGCGGCCGATGACGTCGGAGAGTCCGCCGGTGGGGAGTTCGAGGGCGGCGGCGGTGAGCGAGTGCGCGGCGAAGAATCCGGCGACGGCGGCGAGCGACATGCCCCGCTCGGTGAAGAGCAGCACCTGCGGGGCGATGGTCAGGCCGAGGGGCAGCCAGAACAGGAACGACACGGCGACGAAGCGGCGTCGGGCGGCTTGCTCGCCGGGTATCGCGGCCGGGAGGGTTCTCCGGGCGGGCCCGGACGTCGTGGTCACGAGGCGCCCTCGGACTCCGCGTCCCGCGCTCCGCCGGATCGCTCCGGGTCCTGCGCTGCGCCGGATTCGGCGGCGCCGCCGGCCAGCGGCAGTCCGGCGGTGAACAGGACGACCTGTTCGGCCCTCGGGTCCGCCGCGTCGCGTGCCGTCAGCTCGGCGAGCTTCGCGTCGAGGGTGGCCCACAGCTCGCCGAGGGACTCCGGCGTCAGCCGCGGCAGCAGATCGCCGATGCTCGACGGCTCCTGCCACTGCGCGCCCAGCCGCCCGGCCTCCATGTCCGCCTCGTGCTGGGCCAGTGCGGTCTGCAGGTGTTCGATCTGCCTGCGGCGCAGCGCGCCGAGCGCGGCCCTGCTGCCGGGGGTGGCATGCATCGCCTCATTGCTCCATGAGGTGATGGCGTGCACGGACTTCCAGCGGCGCTCGCGGCCGTCGCGGTGTTCGGCCTCGGCCACGAAGGCGTACTTGGCCAGGACCCGCAGGTGGTAGCTGGTGGAGGCGGACGTCTCCCCCGTCCGGGCCGCCAGTTCGCTCGCGGTGGCCGGGCCGTGCTGCCGCAGCATTCCGAGCAGCCGGATGCGCAGGGGGTGCGTGAGTGCTTTCAGAGCCGCCGAATCCTGCTCGGGATCGAGTACGCGGTGCTGCTCGTCGCTGTCCATGGCGGCAGCCTAGAGCGAACCCAGCTCTTTCCCAAAGTATTTTTGCAAAATTCCTTTGGGGGAATCTTGGAGGCCTCCCGCCGGGCTCAGGGCGCGCCCACCGCCGCCTCAAGGGCATCCGCCACCAGGTTCAGGAAGCGGGCATGGGCCCGGGGGCTGCACAGTGGTTCCGGGTTCCACGGCACGACATGCGCCGCCTCCCACAGCTCCGGACCACCGGGGCCCGCCACGAACGTGTCGAGAGGAGTGGCGTGGGCCCTGACGTCGGCGAGGACGAGATGGGGCCGCAGCTCCGCCGCGTGCGAGCGGTCGACGGTGGACCAGCTGGCGCCCGGCCCCTCGGCCGGCTCCACCATGTTCACGCCGAGCTCGGCGAGCACCCGCAGCTCCGGCCACATCCCGGGGCGGGCGAGGTGCACCTCCTCCCGGCCGGCCGGTGAGAGTGCGAGCACCCCGGGCCGGTGCCGCGCGCCCGCGGCGACCGCGCGCAGCCGTTCCCCGGCGGCAGCCGCCTCGCCATCCGTCGCCGGAGCGGCCTCACCGCCCAGCGAGCGGGCCAGTTCGGCGAACCGGTCGCCGGTCGCGGCGAAGCCGCGGGCCCTGCCCACGTCGATCACGACGACCGGGACCCGCTCCTCCAGCTGCTTGGCGGTCTCCGGAGCGAGCCCGTAGACCTGTCCCCCGCCGTAGGAGACGGCGACGACCAGGTCGGGCGCTCCCCGCAGCAGGGTCTCGACGTCCAGCGCTCCGCCCGCTCCGAGGTAGTCGACCGTGTCCAGCGGCAGGGCGCCGGCCTTCGCCCGGTCGGGTGCGGGGCCGTCGTGACCGGAGCCGAAGATCCCCGCAGGCCGTATCCCGTAGTCCCACAGAGTGGCCCCGGCCTGGATATACGCGAGTATCCGGGCCGGGGGCCGTCCGGCCGTCGACACCTGGCCCCGGTCGTCGGAAAACCGCCATGCGCTCTGATCCGTCACGTCATCCGCCCCTCTGCACCGGCTTCCCGGCCCTTGCCGGGCTCGCACAGCTGTACCTGCCCAGCCGGTCGCCGTCACACCCCTGGATGGACGGCCCGGGCGGAGCAGGTCTCAACGGCCCGATTCCGCAAGGGTGAACGCGGTGTTGACCAAAGCGACGTGAGTGAACGCCTGTGGTGTGTTGCCCAGTTGGCGCCCCGCCTTTGGGTCCCACTCCTCGGAGAGCAGCCCGAGGTCGTTGCCTGCCGCGACCGCCCGGCCGAAGAGTTCCCGGGCCTCGGCGGGGTGTCCGGTGGCCGCGAGCGCGTCGGCCAGCCAGAACGAGCAGGCGAGGAAGGCCCCTTCGGAGCCGGCCAGTCCGTCGGCCGACACGTCCGGCACATAGCGGCGTACGAATCCGCCCTGGTCCAGTTCGTCGCGGACCGCGGCAACGGTGCGCACCACCCGGGGGTCCCACGGCGGCAGGAAGCCCGTCTTGACGACGAACAGCGTCGCGGCGTCCACCTCCTGCCCGCCGTAGTGCTGTACGAAAATGCCGCGCCCCTGGTCGTAGCCGCGCGCGCAGACATCGGCGTGGACGGTGTCGCGCAGCGCACGCCAGCGGTCGACGGGCGCCGGGAGCCCGGTCGCCTCGGCCATCCGTACGGCGCGGTCGGCGGCCACCCATGCCATCACCTTGGAGTGCACCCAGTGCCGGCGTGCCCTTCTGCCCTCCCAGAGTCCTTCGTCGGGGTCGCTCCAGTGCGTCTCCAGGTAGGACATCAGGCTGCGGACCAGGCCCCACACGTGACGTTCCATCGGAATGCCCGCGCGCAGCGCCAGATACAGGGTGTCGATGACCTCGCCGTACACGTCGAGCTGGAACTGCTCGACGGCGGCGTTGCCGAACCGCACGGGTGCCGATTTCTCGTAACCGGGCAGCCAGTCGGCGACGGTCTCCGGCAGCCGGCGCTCGCCTCCCACCCCGTACAGACTCTGCAGGTCCCCCGGGTCACCGGCGACGGCCCGCACGAGCCACTGGCGCCAGGCCGTGGCCTCCTCCCGGAAGCCGCCGCGCAGCAGTGCGGACAGCGTCATGCTGGAGTCGCGCAGCCAGCAGAACCGGTAGTCCCAGTTGCGTACGCCTCCGGTGCTCTCCGGCAGGGACGAGGTGACCGCCGCGACGATCCCGCCGGTCGGGGCGTAGGCCAGGGCCTTGAGCGTGATCAAGGAGCGCAGTACGGGGTCCCGCCACTCCCCCTCGTACCGACAGCCCGCCGCCCAGCGCTCCCACTCGCCGAGGGTCGCGCCCAGCGCCCGTTCGACGTCGATGCGCGAGCCGTTCGGCAGGTGCGAGGGCTGCCAGGTGAGGACGAACGGGACCCGCTCGCCCGCCCGGACGGTGAAGTCGGAGCAGGTGACGGTGGACCGCCCGTAGGTGTGCACCCCGGGCGGGACGCGCAGCCACGCGGAGTCGGGGCCCGCGACGGCGACCCGGTGGTGGGCGGTGCGGCGCACCCAGGGGACGATCCGGCCGTAGTTGAAGCGCAGCCGGAGTTCGCCGCGCATCTCGACGGTGCCGCTGACTCCTTCGACGATCCGCATCAGCCTGGGGACGCCGTTGCGGTGGGGCATGAAATCGATGACCCGGACGGTGCCGCCGCCGGTTTCCCACAGCGTCTCCAGGACGAGTGTGTCGCCGCGGTAGCGCCGCTCGGTGCACTGCCCGGCGCCGACCGGGGCCAGCCGCCACCGCCCGTGCTCCTCGTCGCCGAGCAGCGCGGCGAAGCAGGCGGGCGAGTCGAAGCGCGGTGCGCAGAACCAGTCGACCGAACCGTCCCTGCCGACGAGTGCCGCGGTACTGAGATCGCCGATGAGGGCGTAGTCCTCGATGCGACCGGGCATGTGCGACCCCCTAGAGCTTCTCTCATTCTCCGGTGCCGGGGCGTTCTCCGCACGGCCCGCGCGTTCCGGCGCACGGGCGGCCACGCTGTGTGGTTACGGTTGCGGTGGGTCGGGGATCGTTGGAGGCTCGTTCTGGAGGTCCCGGACTGCTGCCTTCCCGTAAGGGGTACTTCGATGGCGCACGAGGAGTGGGTACCGGAGGGAGCCGACCTCGAACGGCCCAATGTGGCACGCGTCTACGACTGTTACCTGGGCGGTTCCCACAACTTCGCCGTGGACCGCGCGATGGCACGCAAGGCCATCGAGATGTGGCCCGACCTCCCGCTCATCATGCGCAGCAACCGGGCTTTTCTCCAGCGGGCCGTGCAGTTCCTCGCCCGTGCGGGCATCACCCGGTTCCTCGACATCGGATCGGGAATTCCGACGTTCGGGACGGTGCACGAGGCCGCACGCGAGATCCGCCCGGAGGCCAGGGTCGTCTACGTCGACATCGACCCCGTGACCGTCGAGCACAGCAGACTCATCCTGGGCGACGACCCGCGGTGCGCGGTGGTGCGTGCGGACATGCGCGACCCCGGGCGGCTGCTGTCCGAGCCCCCCGTGGCCGAGTTGCTGAGCTCCGGTGAACCGGTGGGCGTCCTGCTCGTGGCCGTCCTCCACTTCGTGACCGACGAGGAGGACCCGGCCGGCATCGTCCGGGTCCTGCGGGACGCCCTGCCGCCCGGCAGCGCGCTCGCGCTCTCCCACGCGTCCGACGAAGGACGGCCGGACCGGGCGAAGGAGCACCAGGATCTCTACAAGCGGTCGACGATGCCACTGACCATGCGCTCCAGGAGCAGCATCGCGACGCTCTTCGACGGATTCGAGCTGGAGGATCCCGGGATCGTCTTCCTCCCCGAGTGGAAGCCGCTGGACCCGGCGTCCGTAGGACCTCACCCGGAGAGGATGACAGGTCTGGCCGGAGTGGGGCTCCTGCCATGAGCGCTCCGCCGGCCGGGCGGGGCAGTGAAGCCATGGACTCCGGCGAGGGATCATCCGGCGACGATTCCGCCGCCCGCTTCGCGGCGGCCTGGGCCCGTCTCCTGGGTGAGGGGCACGGGACAGCCGTACGCCCGGGTCTGCTGAGCCACCTGGTGACCGGCACGACCGAACTCCTGATGCGCTCTCACCAGGACGACCCGTTCGACGCCTCCCTGGCCGCACGGGTCGGCTCCCTGCTGGTGCAGCACCAGTTCACCGATCCGCAGCTGCTGGCGCGCTCCGTCGAACTCCTCCAGGGCTGGCCGGCCCACGACGACCGCGGCCCCGCCCTCACCGGCGCCTTCGCGGCCGGCTGGGCGACCGCGCTGCGCGACCGCACGCTGCACGACCAGGAGGCGGTACGCCAGGCTTCCGACGCGGCGCGCACGGGCGCCGAGCGGGCTCTGTACGCCTCCGAGGCACGATTCCGGGCCATGTTCGAGAACGCCGCGATCGGCATCGGGATCGGCGACCTGGACGGGAACATCCTGGCGGTGAACACCGCGCTCCAGGACATGTTCGGCGCACGGGCCGAGGACATCCGCAAGTTCAGTGTCGACATGCTGGTCCACCCCGAGGACAGCCCCGGGGTGTGGGAGTCCTACCAGCGGCTCGTCGACGGCGAACTGGACAGCTTCCAGTGCGACAAGCCGTACTACCGCCAGGACGGCGAGGTGGTGTGGACCCATCTGGTCCTGTCGCTGATCCGGGGCGAGGACGAGCGCCCGCGCTACCAGGTGGCGATGCTGGAGGACATCACCGACCGCCACCGGCTCCAGGAGCGGCTGCACTTCCAGGCCACGCACGATCCGCTGACCGGGCTGCCGAACCGGAGGACGTTCTTCGAACGTCTGGAGCAGGTCTTCGCCGCGCCGGAGGCGGGCGGCCGGTTCTGTCTCTGTTCGGTGGACCTCGACGGCTTCAAGAGCATCAACGACAGCCTCGGCCATGAGACCGGGGACCGGCTGCTGAGCGCCGTGGCCCAGCGGCTGCAGGTCGCCGTGGCCCCGCTGGGCCACCTGGTGGCGCGCCTGGGCGGCGACGAGTTCATCATTCTGGTGGAGAACTGCCGGGGCCGGCAGGAAGCGGCTGCCGTGGCCCAGACGGTGCTGGCCGCCCTCACCTCTCCGTTCCTGATCGACAGCCAGAAGCTGTCGGTCCGGGCCAGTGTCGGCGTCGTGGAGCAGGCCGTGTCCGCCACCAGTCCCGGTGCGGCGATGCGCGCGGCGGACCTCACGCTGTACCGGGCCAAGAAGGAGGGGCGCGGCCGGTGGACGTTCTTCGACCCGCGGCGCAACGCGGTCGCCCTGACCCGGTACGCGATGTCGGTACGGATTCCGCTGGCCCTGGACCGCGGCGAGTTCTTCATCGACTACCAGCCGCTGTGCGCGCTCGCCGACGGCTCGATGGTCGCTGTCGAGGCGCTGGTGCGCTGGCGCCATCCGGAGCTGGGGGTGCTGGGTCCCGACGAGTTCATCGCGAGCGCCGAGGAGAGCGGGCTGATCATCCCGCTGGGGCGCTGGGTCCTGACGCAGGCGTGCGAACAGGCCGCGCGGTGGACGGAGCGGTTCGGCCCGGCGGCGCCGCGGATGAATGTGAATCTGGCCGTACGGCAGGCCCGGAACTCCGCGCTCGTCCCGGACATCGACCGTGCGCTGCGGGTCACCGGACTCGACCCCGGCCTGCTCCAGCTGGAGATCACCGAGAGTGTGCTGCTCGGCCCCCGGGACCCCGCGTTGCAGGCGTTGAACACCCTGGTGGACATGGGTGTCTCCCTCACCGTCGACGATTTCGGGACCGGCTGGTCGAACCTCGCCTATCTGCGTGACCTGCCGGTGTCGGGACTGAAACTGGCGGGCTCGTTCGTCACGGACCTGCACCCGGGCGCGGGCAGCGACCACGTGGGCTGGCGGATCATCAGCGGCCTGGTCTCGCTCGCGCACACGCTCGGGCTGACCGTGACGGCTGAAGGCGTCGAGGCGGCGGCGGACGCGGAGCGGCTGCGCACGATGGGCTGCGACTGGGCCCAGGGCTGGTACTACGGCCGCCCTGCCGGGCCCGCGGAGATCACGAAGAGGATCGCCGGGGCCGGCCGGGGCGCACCTCCCGACGCGAAATCGGAGTAAAGAGCCTTGCCGGCGAACGGCTCCGCTTGACCTGACGCCCCACCGGGTCGACGATGGATATCTGGCATCGAGTGCGTTACGGACACCGGATCCGGTCACCGTACGCACGGTTCATTGGCCAGTTGTGGTGGTCGACGCCTCTCAGGCGTCCGAGACCGGCCAGGCGCTCAGCGCCCGAAGGCCCGGCGAGCGGAGATGCTCCCCTCGCCCCGCAGCCTCGCAGGCCGCTCTCCACTTTCGGTTCCAGGGGGTGCCGGGCACGTCCGTATGGGCGCCCCGCCCTCGTACCCCCTCGTCCCCGCGGCCCTGCCACGGCCCGTAACGCCGTGGCCGCGACCGCTACTTCCCGTTAGGCAGCACCCATGCGTTCCGTCCTACCGTCGGAACAGGGCAGCTCTCCGGTTCGCCGGCCCGAACAGCGCGCGACCGGCCCGCCACCGGTCCGGCGCCGCGTCAGTCCGGCGGTACCGGCCGGCCGCGCAGCCCCCAGGAAGTCTCCTGGTGCGGGTTGAGCGGTGACCCGGCACAGCCCGGCGCAAGCCCACGGCCTGTCCTCGCCCTGCCGCCCACTATTCGCTCTGCACACCCGCCCACCACCGGGCGGAGTCGTGTTGGCGTTGGTGCGACCGCATCGACACCCGCTCGGGCCGGGCCGGCACCTGCGACTCCGAAATGAGATCCCGCAGGTCAGTGCCCCCGCACCGGTCTACGCCGCCCTCCGGGGCAGGCGGCTTCCACCTCGGCCGCCGCCTGCCGGCCCGGAGATCCCGAGCTCAGGGTATGAAAAAGGACTGATCATGAGCGCCGTGCCCGTCTTCGCCTACCATTCGGTGGCCCGTGAACCCGCGCCGTGGATCGCCCCGTTCTCGGTGACCCCGCGCACCTTCACCGAGCAGCTCGACCGAATCGCCGATGCCGGGCTCGCCGTTGTGCCGCTGCGCCAGCTGGTGGCCGCGCTGAGAGGCTGCAAGCCGCTTCCCGAACGGTCCGCCGTGCTGACGTTCGACGACGGGTTCGCCGACTTCTACTGGACCGTCGCCCCCATGCTCGCCGAGCGGGGGCTCCCCGCGACGCTCTACATCACCACCGGCGCCGTGCACGCACCCGGCGCCGGCCCCGAGGGCAGCCTGCTGCCGCCCGCCGCCATGCTCAACTGGCGCCAGATCGCCACCCTGGACGCCCTGGACATCGAGATCGGCGGCCACAGCCGTACGCACGCGCAGCTGGACATCCTGCCCGCGGCCCGCGCCCGCCGCGAAGTGACCGACAGCAAGCGGCGCCTGGAGGACGCGCTCAGCCACCCGGTGAGTTCCTTCGCCTACCCGCACGGCTATCACAGCACCGCGCTGCGCCGCACGGTGCGGGAGGCCGGCTGGAGCTCGGCCGCGGCAGCGGGTGACGCGTTCAGTTCCGAGGCCGACGACCCGTGGCGCATCTCCCGCCTGATGGTCCGCGCCGACAGCGGTCCGGCGGAATTCGACCGCTGGCTCCACGGCGAGGGCGCCCCGGTCGCATCACCGCACGAGTCCCTCCGGACCAGGGGGAGGCGGCTCTACCGCAGGGCCAGGTTCATGACCGGGCACTACCCCTGAGAGTTCCCGCTCACCACCACGTCACCCTCCGAGCCCCGCCGTACGCCCCGCGGGGCGTTTTGCTGTGCGCCCGCCCCCGCACGCGACGGCCGGCGACCGGCGGGATCGTCAACTCGGCGGCGAAGGCGGCAGGTTGAAAGGCAACCGGCCAGGGTGAGGGATGCGGAGCGGCCCGGCCCGTGGTCGGGGTGAAGTTCACTCGTTCCACACCCGCACACAGGCACATCCCTTCACCACCTGTTAGACATGAACAACCCGGCGTGATCATCGCGCATCGACGACACCCTCTCCCGTCGCACCGTGAAGGGACCCCGCATGCCCTCGACCGCCCTGCTGAGGATCGCGCTGACCGCGACCGTCGGAGCCTCGCTCTGCGCCATATCGCCCTACAGCCCCCCGGCGGACCGGAAGTCCGCGGCCCCCGAGCCCGCCCAGGCCCAGGCCGCATGCGCCGTCGTCGACGTGATGGTGGCCTATACGCCCAAGGCCGCCGCCCATGTCGGCGGGGAGCATCGTGTGTCCGTGTCCGCGCAGCAGATCGCGACCAGGATGAACCGCTCGCTCAAGCAGAGCGGGGTGTGCGGCTCGATCCGGATCACGCACGCCTACACGGCGACGGGGTACGACGGCTCGGAGGACTTCACCGCGACACACCAGCGGCTCAAGGACAAGGACGATCCGACCCTGGGGGGACCGGCCCACGAGCTGCGCGATCGGCACGCGGCCGATCTGGTCGCCGTCATCGTGAACCGGCAGCAGAAGGGCGGGGGCATCGCGGACTACACGGCCACGCTCGGTGAGTCCTCCAGTGAATTCGCCTATTCGGTCGCCGATGTCGAGGGGATCGCGCTGGACTCGGTCAGTCACGAGATCGGGCACAATCTGGGCCTCGCCCACGACCGCACGACGATAGCGACCGCTCCCGGCGGTGCGATGAAGGTGAGCGAGGACCGCCCGTACAACACGGGCTGGATCACGCCGGACCGCAAGTTCTACACGATCATGGCGTACGGATCCTCGTGCGGTGACTGTGCCAGGGTCGGGCAGTTCTCCAACCCGGACAGGAGCTGGCACGGGCAACCGCTGGGCGACGCGTCGAACGACAGCGCGCGGGCGCTTCGCGAGACGATGCCCGTGGTCGCGCGGTACCGCGCCTCCCCCGGCCCGTTCGGCCGGTAGGGGCGTCGCCGCCAGGCCGGATCAGTCGTTCACGGCGGTCAGCAGCACCACCGCGTCCTCCAGGGCGAGCAGTCCGTGCCGCTCCTGGGGGATCGGGTGCAGCGTCCCGGCGGCGAGCTCCACGTCGCCGGAGGCGGCGGTGAGGCGTACCGCGCCGCGCAGCACCTGGAGGGACGCGGCGGGCGGCGCGTTGTGTTCGTCGAGGGCCGAGCCGCCGGTGAGCGCGATGACCGTCTGCCGCAGGGTGTCCTCGTGCAGCAGGAGGTGGGCACTGCGGCCGTGGGCGGAGGTACGGGCCGTGGCCAGGTGCTCGACGGCGAGGGCGTTCAGATCGTCCATATTCCCACTGTGCCACGCTGCCGGGCCACGCGTTCGGCCGCGCGGCCCGGCGTGTGCGTTCCGGTCAGAGTCCGTCGGTGTACAGGAGCCGGTCGGGTGAGCCGGGGCTCAGGCCGGACAGCACGCCCATGGTGGAGTGCTCGTCGAACCAGTCCGCGATCTCCTGCGGTGACGCGTCCGGGTTCTGCTCCTGGTACAGGGCGGCCACCCCCGCCACGTGCGGGCTTGCCATGGAGGTTCCGTCGAGCGGCTGGTAGCCGCCGTCGAGCGCGGCGGAGACGATGGCCGCGCCCGGGGCGTACAGCTCGACGCAGGTGCCCCAGTTACTGAAGTCCGTCTGCCGGTCCATGGCGTCCGAGGCCGCCACGGTGACCACACGGTCCGCGCCCGCCGGTGAGATGTCGCAGGCGTCCACGTTGTCGTTGCCCGCGGCTACGACGGGCAGGATGCCCCTGTCCCAGAGGGCGCCGACCGCCTGGTCGACCGCTTCCGACGAGGGACCGCCGAGCGAGGCGTTGACTACGGCGGGCTGCTGGGCGTTCCTGGCGATCCAGTCGAACCCGGCGAGGATCCCGGCCCAGGTCCCCTTGCCCCGGCAGTCGAGCACCCGCACCGTGACGAGCGAGGTGGAGGGGGCCACCCCGGCCGTTGCGCCGCCGACCGTGCCGGCCACATGGGTGCCGTGCCCGTTGCAGTCCTGACCCCGGCGTCCGTCGGCGATGGCGTCGAACCCGAAGGTCGCGCGCCCGCCGAACTCACGGTGCCCGGAGGCGATTCCGGTGTCGACGACATAGGCCGTCACGCCCCGGCCCGTACCGGTCGTGGTGTACGCACCGTCGAGTGGCAGGTCCTGCTGGTCGATCCGGTCCTGACCCCAACTCGCGGGCACCGCACGGGATTCGGCGGGCAGCGGGTCGGTGGCGACCTGGCCGTTCTCCTCGACGGACTCGACGCCGGGGAAGGCGCGTACCGCGGACAGCTGGGCCGGGCCGAGGACGGCGGCGAAGCCGTTCAGGACGTTCGTGTAGCTGAACATCGAGCGGAGGCCGAGCCTCCGCAGGACGGTGTCCGGCGAGATTCCGGGGGCGAGCCTGACGATGTACTGGCCGACGACCGCTCGGTCGGACTGCCGCACCGGAGCGGCGGAGCGCCCGGTGTCGGCCGTGGCCGGGGTGGAGCCGATCAGTGGGACGATCAGCAGTAGAGCGGCTGATGCCCAACGGGCGCGCAGGCGCATGCGTTCTCCTTACGGGGCGTGTGGGTGATCGAACAGGGGCCGCCCCGCGCACGGAACGCGCGGGGCGCGCGGCAGGGCGGAGAGCGGGGCGGCCCGGGTGGGTCAGCCGGACAGGGCGACACCGGCGGTCAGCGACAGGTCCGCCAGTTCGGCGTCGGCTTCATCCGCGCTGCCGGTGCCGACCCACCGTCCGAGTGCGGTCTCGGCGGTGATGCCGGGGCCGAATCCCGCGATGAGGCCCTGACCGAACTCCGCCACACCACCGTCGTCGAAGAGCCGGGCCAGGGCGTCGAAGACCACGGAGCTGGCGATATTGCCCCGCTCCGTGAGCGTCGCGCGACTGAAGCGGAACATCTCCGGAGGCAGTTCGAGGTAGTGGCAGAGGTCGTCGAGAATGCGCGGTCCGCCCGCGTGCACGATGAAGAAGTCCATGGCCGGTACGGTCCAGCCATGCTTGTCGACCAGGCTCTGGAGCACCGGGGCCAGCATTTCCATGGTGCCGGGCACCCGCTTGTCGAGCAGGAAGTGGAATCCCGTCTCGCGCACCGCGTAGGAGATCCAGTCCTCGGTGCCCGGCACCAGATGGGAGCCATTGCGCTCCAGACGCATCCCGGCGCCGCCCCGGCCGCGCACGACGGCCGAGGAGATGGCGTCGCCGAAGAGCCCGTTGGAGAGCAGCGAGCCGACTCCGATGTCGGTGGGCTGGTAGCAGAGCGAACAGAACTCGCAGGACACGATGAGGACATTGGCATCCGGGTACGCCGTGCAGAAGTCGTGGGCCCGGTTGATCGCGGCGCCGCCCGCGGCGCAGCCGAGCTGCGCGATCGGGAGCTGACGTGTCTCGGCGCGGAAGCCCATCGTGTTGATCAGCCATGCCGTGAGCGAGGGCATCATGAATCCCGTGCAGGACACGTAGACGATCATGTCGATGTCCGCCGGTTCCACTTCGGCGTTCACGAGGGCCTGGCGTACGACTTCCGGTACCCGGGTCTTCGCCTCGGCCTCGTACAGCCGGTTGCGCACCTCGAAGCCGGGGTGGCGCAGCGTGTCCTCGATCGGCTGGACGATATGCCGGGTCTGGACCCCGGTGTTCTGGATGAGCCTCAGAACCAGCTCGCGCTGGGGGTGGTCGGCGTGGGTCTCCCGGGCCAGGTCCAGGGTCTGCTGCATCGTGATGACGTTTTCGGGCACAGCGATGGCCGGTCGGCACAGGGTCGCCATGGATTCTCCTCGTTCTCGGATGCGGAGGCTCTCGTCACCAGGTGACGGGCAGTGCGAGGGGGTAACGCCAGATCGACGTGGTGTTCCAGCGGATCTCCTCCGGCGGGACATCGAGGCGCAGGGCCGGGAAGCGTGCGAGCAGCGATGAGAAGGCCACCTCCAGTTCCATCGTGGCCAGCGGTGCACCCAAGCAGTGGTGCGCGCCCCAGCCGAAGGTCATATGGGGGATGGACGGCCTGTCCGGGTCCAGCTCGTCCGGACGTTCGAACTTCCGGCCGTCCCGGTTGGCGGTGAGGTAGGAGACGTGGACCACGTCGCCGGCCGGGATCGTGACGCCGCTGAGCTCGACGTCCTCGGTGGCGATACGCGGGATGCCGACGCCCTTGCGGAAGGGGATGTACCGCAGCAGTTCCTCGATGGTGCGGGGCAGCCGCTCCGGCGCGGCCCGCAGCGATTCCAGGAGCGCGGGCCGGGTGAGCAGTGTGTAGGCGATATTGCCGAGTTGGTACGTCGTGGTGTCCTGGCCCGTGATGAGCAGGACCATCGCCATGACGGCCAGTTCCTGGTCGTCGAGGAGCTCGTCGCCGTCCCGGGCGGTGGCGAGTGTGCTGATGAGGTCCTCGCCGGGTGAACGGCGGCGCTCGGCCGTCAGTTCGGTGAAGTAGGAGCGCAGTTCGGCCTTGGCGCGGACCGCGTTCTCCCGGCCCGCGGCGCCCGTGTTCATCATGGTGAGGGCGTGGCCGCGCAGCCAGGGTCGGTCCGCCTCGGGGATGTCGAGTGCTTCGCAGATGGTGATCAGCGGGAGCGGCGCGGCGACGCACGCCACGAAGTCGGACGGGGTGCCGCCCTTCTCCATCCCGTCCAGGAGCTCGTCGACGATGCCCTGGGTGCGGGTGCGCATGTGGTCCACCCGGCGTGCGGTGAAGCTCTTCGCCACCAGGCTCCGCAGCCGGCTGCTGGCCGGTGGGTCCATCAGGTTGATGGATTCGGCCTGCACGATGGGTTCCGGGGTCATCCGCGGGAAGTCCCTGCCGAGTACGGCGCTGCGGCTGAAGCGCCGGTCGGTGGTGACGGTGCGGACGTCCTCGTACCGGGTGACGAGCCATGCCTCACCCTCTCCGTACGGCATACGGATACGGGAAACGGGCTCTTCGGTGAGCAGTTCCCTGAGTTGGGGGTCGAAGTCGAGCTGCTGCGCGTAATCGAAGGGACAGCTGCGCACGGTTTCCGTGTTCTCCACCGAGGTTCTCCCAAGGACCGGTCAGGGAATGCGGGGGTGCCTGCTCCGGGACCGGGAACAGACCTCCCCTGTGTCCCCCGTCACTCTGGGAAACATGTCACCCACACTCCGTAATCAGCCGATCAGAGGGTGATCATTCCGAACGGCAGGGCCGATGGGCCGAGCGGGAGGGACACACACGGATGAACTTCCGCTCGCCGGCGGCCCTCCCGGGTAGTGCTCCAGGAACAAAGGACCCAGGCCACAGACCCGGACGAGGCGTGCTCATGGAGAACATCGACGACCGCGGAAACCAGCAGCCCACGCTCCGTCGGGGCCGCCGGACCTTCATCGTGGGAGCCGCCGGACTGGCGGGTCTCATGGCCTCGTCCCCGCACGCCGCGGCGCTCACCGCCGGGTCCGGCGGCGCGGGCCGTGTCCCGTTCCACGGCCGGCACCAGGCGGGCATCCTCACTCCGCAGCAGCCGTTCGCCGCGTTCGTCGCCTTCGACGTGCGCTGCGAGAGCAGGCAGGAACTGGCCGCCTTCTTCAAGAAGCTGACCCGGCGGGCCAGGGCCCTCACCACAGGACTCACACCGGCCGACCCGGACGTGGCCGCGCTCCAGGGCCCGCAGGACCGCCTCACCATCACTGTCGGCGTGGGGGCCTCACTCTTCGACGAACGCTTCGGGCTGGCATCGAGGAAGCCGGCGGGCCTGGTTCCGATGCCGGCGTTCCAGGGCGACGAGCTGGACGAGGCGGCCTGTCACGGGGACCTCTCCTTGCAGATCTGCGCACAGCACCCCGATGCCGTGCTGCATGTGATCCGGGACCTGGCGCGCGAGACGCACGGGGCGCTGAGCCCGCGGTGGCGGGTCGACGGTTTCCTCAATCCTCCCCGGCCGACCGGCGCCCCCCGTACCTTCATCGGATTCAAGGACGGGATCGCCCACCCGGATCTCAGCTCGTCCCGCGCCGCGGACCGGCTGCTGTGGCTCGGCGCGTCGGCGGGCGGACCCGCCTGGACCCGGGACGGCTGCTTCCAGGTGCTCCGGACCATCCGGCTGCACGCGGAGGCGTGGGACCGGGTGCCCATCCGGGAGCAGGAGAAGATCCTCGGCCGCCACAAGGCCACCGGCGCCCCCCTGACCGGCAAGAAGGAATCGGACGTGCCCGCCTACGATGCCGACCCGGACGGCCGGCGGATCGCGCTCGACTCCCACATCAGGCTGGCGAATCCGCGCACCCCGGAGACCGCCGACTCGCAGATCCTGCGCCGCAGTTACAACGTCGACCGGGGCATCGCGCAGGACGGCACGCTCGATCTGGGACTGCTCTTCTGCTGCTACCAGCAGGACATCGACCGGCAGTTCGCCGCGGTGCAGAAGCGCCTGGAGGGCGAGCGGTTCGCGGACTTCACCCGCACCACGGGCGGCGGGTACTTCCTCACCCTGCCCGGCGTGAAGGACAAGGCGGACTGGTTCGCTTCGGGGCTGCTCAGCGTATAGCGATGCGGTGAACGGTTTCAATCCCCCTTCCAAGTTTCCGTTCAGGACCTTGACAGGCAACACCCGTCACCCTAACTTCACCGCGTGAAACGATTCATCATCGAGTCGCACATCGGAGTCGCGCCGTGATCAGCAGAAGACGACTGCTCAGCACCACCGCAAGCACCGCCATCGGAACAGCACTGGCCGCCTCCGCCGTTCCCGGTGCCCGCGCCGCCGGACGGGACGCGGCGGGCGCGGAGGCGGTACGGGTCACCGAACCCGTCGTGGAGTACGTGAGCCACCCGCTGGGCCTCGACACCCCGCATCCCAGGTTCAGTTGGCCGCTGGCTTCGGACCGTCCGGGCCAGACACAGAGCGCGTACCGGATACGGGTGGCCGGCAGCGTCCAGCGCCTCGCGTCGCCCGATGTCTGGGACAGCGGCAAGGTCGCGTCGGACGAGTCGGTCCTGGTTCCCTACGCGGGTCCCGCGCTCAAGTCCCGTACGCGCTACTACTGGTCGGTCCGCGTCTGGGACGCCGAGGGCAAGGGCTCCGAATGGAGTGAGCCGTCCTGGTGGGAGACCGGGCTGCTGAACCCGTCGGACTGGTCCGCACAGTGGATCGGCGCACCGGCCGCTCTCATCGGAACCCCCGCGCTGGACGGCGCCTCCTGGATCTGGTTCCCCGAGGGTGACCCGGCCGTCAGCGCACCGGCCGCCAGGCGCTGGTTCCGCGGGCGGGTGGATGTCCCGTCGGGCGTCACGCGCGCCCGCATCGTCATGACCGCCGACGACGGCTTCACGCTCCACGTGGACGGCCGCGAGGTGGCCGGCACCGAGGGCGACAGCACGGCGGACAACTGGCGGCGGCCCGTCCTGAGCGATGTCACCGCGGAACTCGGCCCCGGCGCCCATGTGATCGCCGTGTCCGCGACCAACACCACGACCGGTCCGGCGGGACTGCTCGGCGTGCTGGAACTGACCACTGCCGACGGTGTGCGCACCTTCACCACCGGCGCCGACTGGAAGGCAGCCGACAAGGAGCCGGGCGCGCAGTGGCGGTCGCCCGAGTACGACGACAGCGCGTGGGCCGCCGCGAAGGTCCTCGCCCCGTGGGGCTCCGGCCCTTGGGGCAAGGTGCAGGTGGCGCACTCCCCCGCCACTCAGCTGCGCCAGGAGTTCCGGATGGGCCGCAAGGAGGTCGCGCGGGCCCGGCTGTACTCCACGGCTCTCGGTCTGTACGAGGTGTTCCTCAACGGGAAGCGGGTGAGCGAGGACCGGCTCGCGCCCGGCTGGACCGACTACGGCAAGCGGGTCCAGTACCAGACGTACGACGTGACCGGTCTGCTCTCGACGGGCGCCAACGCGCTCGGTGTGACGCTGGCGACCGGCTGGTACGCCGGGAGCATCGGCTGGTTCGGTCCCCATCAGTACGGTGAACAGCCCGCGGTCCTGGCCCAGTTGGAGGTCACCTTCACCGACGGCTCCATCGAGCGCGTGGTGTCGGGGACCGACTGGCGGGCGGCGGCCGGACCCGTCACCGCCGCCGATCTGATGGCGGGCGAGGAGTACGACGCCCGGCTGGAGACCGACGGGTGGACGCGCGCCGGATTCGACGAGGCCGGGTGGCTCACGGCCGACGCGGTCGAGGACGTCGAGGTCGCGCTCGTCGCGGCGGTGGACGGCCCCTCGCGCGTCGAGCAGGAACTGACGGCCCGCGAGGTGACCGAGCCGAAGCCCGGTGTCTTCGTCTTCGACCTCGGCCAGAACATGGTGGGCACGCCCCGGCTCAAGGTCTCGGGCCCCGCAGGAACGACCGTACGGCTGCGGCACGCCGAGGTCCTCAACCCGGACGGCACGATCTACACGACCAATCTGCGCACCGCCCGCGCCACGGACACGTACACCCTCAAGGGAGGTGGCCCCGAGACGTACGAACCGCGCTTCACCTTCCACGGCTTCCGCTACGTCGAGGTGACGGGCTATCCCGGCAGGCCGCCGCGCGACGCGGTCGTGGGGCGCGTCATCCACACATCGGCGCCGTTCACCATGGACTTCGCCACGAACGTCCCCATGCTCAACCAGCTGCACAGCAACATCACTTGGGGACAGCGGGGGAACTTCCTCTCCATACCCACCGACACTCCCGCCCGTGACGAGCGCCTCGGGTGGACCGGGGACATCAACGTCTTCGCGCCCACGGCCGCGTACACGATGGAATCGGCGCGCTTCCTCACCAAGTGGCTCTGGGACCTGCGCGACGGCCAGGCGGCCGACGGGGCATTCACGGATGTGGCGCCCTACATCGGGCCCGTCGGCAAGGGGGTGGCGGGCTGGGGTGACGCCGGGGTCACCGTCCCGTGGGCGCTGTACCAGGCGTACGGCGATGTGCGGGTGCTGGAGCAGTCCTGGTCCTCGATGCTGAAGTGGCTGGAGTACCTCAAGGCCCACAGCAGCGGTCTGCTGCGCCCCGCCGAGGGCTACGGCGACTGGCTCAACATCCAGGACGAGACGCCCAAGGACGTCATCGGCACGGCCTACTTCGCGCACAGCGCCGATCTCGTCGCCCGGACCGCCGAGGCCCTGGGCAAGGACCCGGCACCGTACCGGACCCTGTTCGGCCAGGTACGCGAGGCGTTCCGCGCCGCGTACGTCTCCGCCGACGGGCGGGTGAAGGGCGACACGCAGACGGCGTACGTACTCGCCCTGTCCATGAACCTGCTGGCCGATGGCGAGCGCGGGCCGGCGGCGAGCCGACTCGTCGCGCTCATCGAGGCGAAGGACTGGCATCTGACGACCGGCTTCCTCGGCACGCCCAGGCTACTGCCCGTCCTGACCGAGACCGGGCACACGGATGTCGCGTACCGGCTGCTGCTCCAGCGGACGTTCCCGAGCTGGGGCTACCAGATCGACCGGGGCGCCACGACGATGTGGGAGCGCTGGGACTCCATCAGGCCCGACGGCAGCTTCCAGGACGCGGGAATGAACTCCTTCAACCACTACGCGTACGGCTCGGTGGGTGAGTGGATGTACGCGAACATCGCGGGCATCGCCCCCGGCGGCCCGGGGTTCCGGAAGATCATCGTCCGGCCTCGTCCGGGAGGCGGGGTGACGGAGGCGCAGGGGCGGTTCGACTCGCTCTACGGGGCGGTCACCACCCGCTGGAAGAAGGACGCGGACGGCTTCCGGCTCAGCCTGTCCCTGCCCGCCAACACCACGGCCGAGGTGTGGATCCCGGACTCCGGCAGGGCGGGGGTCGCCGACGGCTCCGCGCGGTTCCTGCGGAAGGAGGACGGCTGCGCCGTCTTCACCGCCGGGTCGGGGACGCACCGCTTCTCCTCCTGACGCACGAGGAAGGCTGACGCACGAGGTAGGCGCCCATCAGGACAGCTTCTGTCCTGATGGGCGCCTACCGTGTCGCATGACGGCGACACCCACGCTCCCTCAGGAGGCGGCGATGCAGACGGAACCGACGGGGACAGCGGCCGCGGAGACACTGTTCTTCGAGCGGGCCGCCGAGCTGGAGTCCTGGCTCGACACCCACCACGCAACGCGCTCGGTGCTGTGGATCAGGATCGCGAAGAAGGCTTCGGGCATCGTGTCGATCGGTCCGGCCGAGGTGATCGACACCGCGATCTGTTACGGCTGGATCGACGGGCAGCGCAAGTCCTGCGACGAGGTGTACTACCTCCAGAAGATCACGCCGCGCCGGCCGAGGAGCCTGTGGTCCCAGGTCAACGTCCGCAAGGTCGAGGAGCTCACCGCGGCGGGGCGGATGCGGGAGCCGGGCCTCGCCGAGGTGCGGGCGGCCCGGGCGGACGGGCGGTGGGCCGCCGCGTACCCCTCGCAGAGTGAGGCATCCGTACCCGACGACCTCGAAGCGGCGCTGGCCTGCGACGCGCAGGCGGCCAGCCACTTCGAGCAGCTCGGCAGATCGGCCCGCTACCTGGTGATCCTGCGCCTCGTGACGGCGCGGACCCCGGCCGTCAGGTCCGCGCGGCTCCGGCGGATGACGGAGCGTCTGGCGGCGGGCGAACCGATCCGCTGAGCCGGCGGGCGGGCCGCGGCGCGCCGCTTCAGGCGCCGAGCAGTTCCGGGTCGTCGGCCAGCGAAGCGAGGTGGCCGCCCGGGTCCGCGATCAGCCTGCGTGCGGTGAGATCGAGCATGCCTCCCACCCCCGTGATCTCGGCGGCGACCGTGCCGTCCTCCTTGATGATCTGCTGCGCGATCCGGAAGGTCTTCCCGGCCCCGTAGACGAACGCGCAGGTCACCCGGACCTTGTCTCCGCCGCGCAGTTCGCTCGCGTATTTCACCGTCACTTCCAGCGCCACCGGACCGACGCCGGAGGCCAGCAGTTTCTCCTGCGGCACGCCGGCGGCCCGCAGCAGCTCCCAGCGCGCGTGCTCCGCGTACTGGAGATAGACGGCCTGGTTCAGGTGTCCCTGGGTGTCGAGTTCGTAGCCACGCACTGTCACGTCAACAAAGAAGGTCATGATCACCGCAACGCGGACGGGCGTTCTGTCATTCCTGCGACGCTGCGTCAGAACCCTTTACGAAGCTGTCATGCACGGGTAACTTCCTGATCGCAAAAGATTGCAGCAACATTCTGACAGCGCTTGCTGTCGGAACGCATTGCTCGCCCGGACCCCGAGGCGCGTCAGGGTTCTCCGGCGGGACAACCGCTGCTGCTCACTGAGCAGCGGCGCTGTCGGCAGCCGCGGTCCACCCGCCCGCGGCACTCCCCTGGAGAGATCAATGAAACGCACCCCTCACCGGCTGCTGAGACGCCCCCTCGCAGCAGCCGTGGCAGCCGCCGGGCTGCTGGGGCTCCTCACGGCGCTGCCGCAGGCCGTGACCCCCGGCTCCTCCGTGCCCGTCGCCGCCGTGGAGTCCACGGCGACCGTCTTCTACTACACCAAGACCAAGAACTGGACGGCGTACAACCTTCATTACGCACCGGACGGCGGGTCCTGGACCACCGTGCCCGGCGTACGGATGGAGGCGGCGTGCACCGACTGGGTGAAGAAGACCGTCCCGCTGGGCACCGCGTCGGGACTGGCCGCCACCTTCAACAACGGCTCCGGGGTCTGGGACAACAACGGCGGCAAGAACTACGCGCTGGGCACCGGGAACATCACGGTGAAGGACGGCGTGATCGCCCACAGCGACCCGTGCGCGGGCACGGACCCCGACCCGGATCCCACCCCCGGTCCTGGTGAGGGGAACACGGCTTCCGTCTACTACTCGACGGCCACGGTCGGCTGGACCACCACCAACCTGCACTACCGGCCCACGGGCGGCGCCTGGACCACGGTCCCCGGTGTGGGCATGGAACCCGCCTGCACCGGCTGGGTGAAGCGCTCGGTGGACCTCGGCTCGGCCACCGGGATGCAGGCCGCCTTCAACAACGGCAACGGCGTGTGGGACAACAACAACGGCGGCGACTACACGATCCCCTCGGGCCTGACCACGGTGAAGGACCGGCTGGTCACGGCCGGCGCGAAGGACCCGTGCGCCGCCGAGGTACCGGACACCGAGGCCCCGACCGCCCCGTCGAAGGTGACGGCCGACGCCGACGGCGTGTCCGTCGTGCTGTCGTGGGACGCGTCCACCGATGACCGCGGAGTGACGAAGTACCAGGTGACGAGGACCGGTGGCACCAAGGGCACGGTCGTCACCGACGTCGGTTCCACCGTCCACTCGGACACCGGCCTTGAGGAGCGGACCGCCTACACCTACACCGTCAAGGCCGTCGACGCGGCGGGGAACGTATCGGCCGCATCTGCCCCGGCGACCGCCACCACGGGCGACAAGCCCACGGCCCCGGCCTCCGGCACACCGCTGGGCACCGACCCCCGCAAGGACCCGATCTACTTCGTGCTCACCGCCCGCTTCAACGACGGGGAGAGCGCCAACAACCGGGGCGGCAGCCAGCACACGAAGTCGGGCAACGCGGCCAACAACGACCCCATGTTCCGCGGCGACTTCAAGGGCCTCGTCGACAAGCTCGACTACATCAAGGGTCTCGGCATGTCGGCCGTCTGGATCACCCCGGTGGTGCTCAACCGGTCCGACTACGACTACCACGGCTACCACGGGTACGACTTCTACAAGGTCGACTCCCGGCTGGAGTCCGCCGGAGCCTCGTACCAGGACCTCATCAACGCCGCCCACGCCAAGGGCATGAAGATCTACCAGGACGTCGTCTACAACCACTCCTCGCGCTGGGGTGCCAAGGGCCTGTTCACCCCCAAGGCCTACGGAGTGCGCGACACCCAGTGGAGCTGGTACTACGACGAGAAGAACGAGGGCTTCGAGTACGACGGTCTCACCGTCGAGACCAAGTCCGGGAAGTCGTACTACAACGGTGATCTGTGGTCCACGGCGGAGCCGTCGGGCAACACCTGCGTCAACTGGGGCAAGCCCACCCAGTACACCTCGCCCGAGGGCTACCGCATCTACAACTGCCAGTGGCCCAACCCCACTTCGGGCATGTTCCCGAAGGCGTACTACCACAACTGCTGGATCGGGAACTGGGAGGGCGAGGACTCGCGCAGCTGCTGGCTCCACGACGATCTCGCCGACTTCAACACCGAGAGCACGCCCGTCCAGAACTATCTGATCGGCGCGCACAACAAGTACATCGACATGGGGGTCGACGGCTTCCGCGTCGATACGGCGGTCCACATCCCGCGCACCACCTGGAACCGGCGTTTCCTGCCCGCGATCCAGGAGCGCGTCACCTCACAGTTCGGGGCCGAGGCCGCGAAGAACTTCTTCGTGTTCGGTGAGGTGGCCGCGTTCGTCAACGACAAGTGGAACCGCGGCTCGGTCAATCACTCCGCCCAGTTCTTCACCTGGAAGGAGCGCAAGGAGTACAACGCGGACGACGAGAAGGCCGCCCTGGAGATGTACGACTACGAGCAGCAGCAGGGCACGGGTGCACAGCCCGTCTCCAACAACGCCTTCCTGAACGGCAACGCGTATCACGCACCGGACCACAGCAAGTTCTCCGGTATGAACGTCATCGACATGCGGATGCACATGAACTTCGGTGACGCCAACAACGCGTACCAGAACGGCAAGGACTCCGACGACAGTTACAACGACGCCACGTACAACGTCGTCTACGTCGACAGTCACGACTACGGCCCCAACAAGAGCAGCGAGCGCTACGCGGGCGGCACCGACGCCTGGGCGGAGAACATGTCCCTGATGTGGACGTTCCGCGGCATCCCCACGCTGTACTACGGCTCGGAGATCGAGTTCCAGGCCGGAAAGAAGATCGACTGCGGCCCGACCTGTCCGCTGGCGACCACCGGCCGTGCCTACTTCGGGGACCATCTCGCGGGCAGCGTGACGGCCTCGGACTTCAGCAAGGTCGCATCGGCCGGCGGAGCCGTCGCCACCACGCTCGACAAGCCGCTGGTCAAGCACGTGCAGCGGCTCAACGAGATCCGGCGCGCGGTGCCCGCGCTCCAGATGGGCCAGTACTCCACGGAGGGCATCACCGGCTCGATGGCGTACAAGCGCCGTTACACCGACGCGGCGAGCGGCACCGACAGCTTCGCCCTGGTGACGGTCAGCGGCGGTGCCACGTACACGGGCATCCCGAACGGCACCTACAAGGACGCCGTCACCGGGAACACCCAGGTGGTCACGAGCGGCACGCTCGCGGTGCCTGCCCCCGGCAAGGGGAATCTGCGGGTGTACGTGCTCGACCTCGGCGGGAAGAACGCCGCCCCGGGGAAGATCGGAACCGCGGGCACGTATCTGAAGTAGCCCACGGGGGAGGCGAGTCGGTGCTCTGCAAGCACTGGCTGGCCTCCCCACCGCGACACCTCAGAGCCGGGCGCCGAGGCGCTTCTTGGCCTCGGGCCATTCGTCGGCGAGGAGCGAGAAGTAGACGGTGTCCCGCCAGGTGCCGTCGTGGCGCCTGCGATGACGGCGAAGCACCCCTTCGCGCTGGGCACCGAGGCGGGCGATCGCCTCCTGCGAACGGTGGTTCAGGTGATCGGTCTTCAACTGCACCCGCCCCATGCCCAGTTCCTCGAAGGCGTAGGTCATCAGGAGCAGCTTCGTCTCACTGTTGACCGCCGACCGCCAGAAGTCGCGGCCGTACCAGGTCCAGCCGATCTCCAGCCGTTCGTCGGACGCGCTGATATCCATGAACGAGGTCCAGCCGACCGCCCGGCCGCTCGCGCGGTGGATGACGGCGTACGGAACGTACGCACCCTGAGCGGCGGAGTCGAGCAGGGCGCGCATCGTCCCGGCGAGTTCGTCCCGGGACTGCGGCGTCGGTTCGCCCAGCCAGCGCCAGACCTCGTCGTCGCGGCCACCGGCCGCGAAGAGGTCTTCGGCATGGTCCATGGTCAGCGGCACGAGGGTCACATGCCGACCGGTCAGCGTGACGGGCGTGGGTATCTGAGCAGGCATGACGTAAGCCTAACCCAGTTCGGACTAGCTCTAAAGCATTTATGCACTAGTGCAAATAGCGCGGCTGGCGCGCGCATCTCCGGCGCCCTGACTACACTTTCGAGCATGGGACAGCGGCCTATGGCGGCGACTGCGCCCGAGCTCGTCCTGGAGACCGATCAAGGCTCCACAGTGATGAGGCCGGGCCGGGATTACCACGTCGGCCGCGACCCGTTGAGCGACATCGTCATCGACGACATCCGGGTCTCCTGGCACCACGCGGTGCTGCGGCCCGAGGCGGACCACTGGCTGCTGGAGGACGAGAACAGCACCAACGGCACGTACACCGAGGGCCGTCGCATCCATGAGTCGGACGTCGGCCCCGGCAGTGTGATCCGCTTCGGAAACGCCTCCGACGGTCCGCGCGCCCTGCTCGTCGGCACCGAGCCCCCGGCCACCGAAGTCCGGGCACCTGAAGTCCGGGCACCTGAAAGGCCGTCCAGTGTCTCGATGCCCGGTGCGACGGGCACCTTCCGGCAGCCGACGACCGTACGGCCGCTGCCCGCCCGCACCGTACGCATCGGCCGCGGCAGCGACAACGACCTGGTCATCGACGACCTGGTCGTCTCGCGCCGGCACGCCGAACTGCGCGCCCTCGCGGACGGTACGTACGAGATCGTCGACCTGGGAAGCCACAACGGAACCTTCCTCAACGGCACGCCGGTGGACCGCGCGCCCGTCTCGGCCGGGGACATCGTGGGCATCGGCCACTCGGCGTTCTGCCTGGTCGGCGACGAACTCCAGGAGTTCGTCGACACCGGTGAGGTCTCGCTCGACGTGCAGGACCTGGCCGTCACCGTGGACCGGGGCCGCAAGACGCTCCTCGACGAGGTGGCGTTCCCCGTCGGCGAGAAGTGCCTGCTCGCGGTGGTCGGTCCCAGCGGCGCCGGGAAGTCCACCCTCCTCAACGCGCTGACGGGACAGCGTCCCGCCGACCGGGGCAGGGTCCTGTACGACGGCCGTGACCTCTACCGCGACTTCGCCGAGCTGCGCCAGCGCATCGGGCTCGTGCCGCAGGACGACATCCTGCACGCACAGCTGACCGTCCGCCGGGCCCTCGGTTACGCCGCCGAGCTGCGCTTCCCGCAGGACACCGCCGCATCCGAGCGACAGGCCCGGGTCGCCGAGGTGATTCGTGAACTGGGCCTGGAACAGCGCGCCGACCAGTCGATCCACAGCCTGTCGGGGGGCCAGCGCAAGCGGGTGAGCGTGGCCCTTGAGCTGCTGACGAAGCCGTCGCTGCTCTTCCTCGACGAACCGACCTCGGGCCTCGACCCGGGTATGGACCGTTCCGTCATGCATATGCTGCGCGGCCTCGCCGACGACGGCCGTACGGTCATCGTGGTGACGCACAGTGTGCTGAGCCTGGACGTCTGCGACCGGCTCCTCGTCCTCGCGCCGGGCGGGCGCATCGCCTACTACGGTCCTCCGGACGAGGCGCTGGCCTTCTTCGGCTTCGAGGAGTGGCCGGAGGCGTTCGAAGCCTTCGAGAACGACCGCGACCGCGACTGGGCGGGGCAGTACCAGGAATCGGCCTTCCACCGCCGGTACATCCTCAACTCCACGGCCCAGCCGCATCTGCCGGAGGCCCCGGCCGCGGCGCCCGTCGCGCCGCCGCCGAAGACACGGAACTGGGGCGGTCAACTGCGTACGCTCGTACGCCGGTACGCCGCCGCCCTGAGCGCCGACCGGACCTTCCTCGTCATCATGATCGCGCTGCCGTTCGTGATGGGAGCGATGGCCCGCGCCCTGGCAGGCAGTGAGCTGACCCGGGAAACGGCGATGAACGCCCTGCTCATCCTCTGTGTGGGCGGCGTGCTGACGGGCGCGGCCAACGCGGTGCGGGAGCTGGTCAAGGAACGGGTGATCTACCAACGGGAGCGTGCGGTCGGGCTTTCCAGATCCGCGTACCTGATGTCCAAGGTCGTGGTGCTCGGCGTCATCACGGTGCTCCAGGCCGTCGTGCTGACCCTGGTGGGTCTGGTCGGCGTCGATCTCAACGCGCCGGGCGACAAGGGTGTGCTGCTGCCACCCCTGGTGGAGATCACCCTGGCCGTCGCGCTGCTCTCCTTCACCGCGATGATGCTCGGACTCCTCGTGTCCGCGCTGGTGCGCAAGGAGGAGGTCACCATGCCGTTGCTGGTCCTCCTCGCCATCGTCCAGGTCGTGTTCTGCGGGGCGCTGCTCAAACTGGACGGGGTGATCGGGGTCGAGCAGCTGGCGTGGCTGGTGCCTTCGCGGTGGGCCCTGGGCGCGATGGCCGGAACCATCGACCTCTCCGCGATCGTCCCGGGGAAGCTGACGTCCGATCCCCTGTTCGAGCACTCCGCAGGGGTGTGGCTGCTCAACATGGGGATGCTGATCGTCCTTTCGCTCGTCTTCGGCTATGTGGTCGCGAAGCTCCTGCGCCGCCACGAACCCGCCATCATGCGGAAGTAGGGGCGGCCCATGGCGACTCCGGAGTTCCGCCCCACCCATGTCGTCCCCCCGGACGGAATGCCCGCCTGGGAGGCTCCCGACGTGGCCCGGCCGACCATGCCGCTCGACCCCCTGCTGCCCGTACAGCTCCTCGACCGGCGGGGCGACTGGGGATTCATCGCGTGCGCCAACGGCTGGTCCGCGTGGATCGACGGCAGGCTGCTCGTCCCCGTACCGCAGGATCCGCCGGCCGCCCACCAGCCGCTGGCGCGCACGGCGGACCCGGGTCCTCTGCTGGCCAGGACCGACGAGGCGCTCCACCAGTACCGGCGGGCGGCGCAGGAGCTGGCGGACGGTGAACTCGACGGCGAGAACTTCCGGCTGCGCACCCAGGGGCTGCGGGTGGGCGTGATCGTCGACGGCGAGGCGGTGTGGCTGTACGACGCGGAACACGAGCGCTGGGTGTACTGCGACGGCAAGCAGCTCAGTACGTACGCGGCGTCGGCGGGCCCCGGACCGGGGGCGGCGGCCGGCACGTCCGGTTCGGGAGCGGTACGGGACGGGGGCCACGAGCCCACCCGGGTCGTCTCCGACGCCGGTCCGGCCACGGGCCCTTCCGCGGGACCGCCGACCCGGTCGGTCCGGTGACCTCCGATGGCACCTCCCCCTCCCCCGCCCCCGTCGCACGAGGCCGAGCTTCCTGCCGGGCGGCAGAGCGACCTGCTGGGGAAGCAGATCGCGGGCTACCTGGTGGAGAGCGAGATCGGCCGCGGCGGCATGGCCGTCGTGTACCGCGCCAAGGATCTGCGGCTGGACCGCACGGTCGCCCTGAAGCTGCTCGCACCGGAACTGGCGCGCAACGACACCTTCCGGCAGCGGTTCACGCACGAGTCGCGCGTGGCCGCCGCGATCGACCACCCGCACATCGTGCCGGTCTTCGAGGCGGGCGAAACGGACGGGCTGCTCTACATCGCGATGCGTTTCGTCGCGGGACAGGATCTGCGGGTCCTGATCGACCGCCGGGGCCCGCTGCCTGTCACCACCGCGGTGCGGATCGCCTCGCAGGTGGCATCGGCGCTCGACGCCGCCCACGATCACGACCTGGTCCACCGCGACGTCAAACCGGGCAACATCCTCGTCGCCGCGGGCACGGACAGCGACCACCCGGAGCATGTGTACCTCACGGACTTCGGGCTGACGAAGAAGTCGCTGTCTCTGACCGGGTTCACGACCGTGGGCCAGTTCGTCGGCACGCTCGACTATGTGGCGCCTGAACAGATTTCGGGGCGCCCGGTGGACGGCCGGTGCGACGTCTACAGCCTGGCCTGTGTCGTCCAGGAAACGCTGACCGGCGCCCCGCCCTTCCGGCGGGACGACGACATGGCACTGCTCTGGGCGCACCAGTACGATCCCCCGCCGCCGCTGAGCGAGGAGCGCCCCGGTCTCCCGGCCGCGCTGGACGGCGTACTGGCGAAGGCCCTCGCCAAGAGCCCGGACGACCGTTACGACTCCTGCCTGCAGTTCGTCGCGGCTCTGCGCGCCGCGGCTGCGGGCGTCGGCCCGGACACCCATCCGCCGACCCGGGTGGACGGCGGCCCGGCCCCCTGGCCGGGCCCGGTCGAACCACCTCCGGCGCCGCCCCGCTGGGCCCTGCCGGTCTTCCGCTAGCCGGCGCTGTCGTCGGGGGTGTCCTTGGGTGCGCCCTTGGGGGTGTCCGCCTCACCACGGCGGTGGACCCGCGAGGCGAGCAGACCGGCGAGGAAGCCGGTGACCGCGCCCCAGAGGAGCGCGATGCCGAGCGCCGACCACAGGCGCGGACGCAGGAGCACTTCGCCGCCGAGCCCTCCGCCCACGTCTCCGAGGCCCAGGAGCGAGAGGCCCAGATGCGCGGAGACCTGCGCGACGAGGCAGACGAAGAGCACCGTGAGGGCAAGCGCCACCGCCATGTGCACGGCGTGCTGCCAGGCGCGTGTCCTGGCCGGTGAGCGGATGGCCATGAGGAAGGCGGCGGCGAGGACCGCTGCCGCCGCGACGACGACGAGCCACCACGCGCGGCCGTCCTGTTCGGCGAGCGTCCGGACGTCGAGCGTCGAGATGTCCGGCGTACGGAGCACCGAGTCGAGCACCTGGGGCATCGGCAGTCCGAACGGGCCGTCGACCTTGCCCTCCCAGGAGGCACCGAGCCCCAGGGTGAACGCGAGCCACACCAGATTCGGCAGCCCCAGCAGGATCACCGCGAACGTCTCGGCGGGGTGTCCTTTCGTCACCACGACGACGAGTCCGACGACCGCGCCCAGCACCACGTATCCGAGCAGCAGCACCACCATGGCGTGGGCCGCGGGCCGCACCGGCTCCTGGAAGCGCAGCAGCCGGGCGGGGAGCGGGGCGCCGCGCGAGACCAGCAGGGCCATCAGGAGGACACCCACGAGCCAGAGCAGGCCGAAGATCAGGCTGAGCGCGATATCGGCCCGGAATCCGACCTCTGGGGTGGCGTCGAGTGCTTCGACGAGGCCGCCCGTGGGGTCCTCGACCGGGAGGGTGAAGGTCTGCCGGGCCAGGAGGCAGAGGGCGAGGAGTGCCAGGAGCCACAGCACCGCGACCCGGGCGGCCCAGTCGCCCAGCTCCCGGATGCCGGCGACGGCACGGTGGCGCAGCGGCCGGAGGAATCCCGCGCCGACGGCGAGGGCGCCGACGAGCGTCACCGACAGCGGCAGCACCGAGAGGTCCGCGTTCGTCTCGGCGATGGCCCCGGCGTCGCCTGCCACCGCCACGGATCCGCCGGCGGCCATCACGACGACGGCCGCGACCACGCGGGGGAAGGAACCGCCGGGGAGTTCACCCGCACCGGCGGCCCACAGGCCGAGCGCGGCGACGACGATCATGGCGATCATCCCGGCGAGCACGGCCACGAGGGCGTCGGCCCAGCCGTGTACGGGGCGGGGCGCTTCGTTCCTGCCGTTGCTTCGCGGGCTGTTCACGGTGCCACGCTAAGCAGGACGCGGGCACTCCGCCTCTGGTGTGGGCCGACCGCGTCCGCTTGCGGGCCGTCGGGGTACGAGGCAGACAATGAGGTCCATAAGAACGCTATTGGGACTGGTTCCTGACCTTGGGAAGAAGAGCCCGTGAGTGAGCAATCGCAATCGTCCGGCCGCCCGACAGGACCCCCTTCCGGCCCGCTGTCGGAGCCGTCGCAGCCGGGTCCGACCCCGCCGCCGCAGACACCGACCGGTCCGCCGCCGGGCCCGCCCAGCGGCGGCGAGCTGGGGGCACCCGGCTCCACTGGCGGCTACGGGGGCGGCGGTGGCTCCGGCGGCGGTGGCCAGGGCGGTTCCGGTGGTGGTGGCGGCGGTCAGCCGTCCGGCGGCGGTGGCCAGGGCGGTTCCGGTCCCGACCGGGCCTGGTGGCGCTCGGCTCCCCGCGTCGCCGTCATCACGCTGGCGATCGTCGCGGCCGTCGTGCTCACCGTCGTCCTGACCCGCCCCGACGGGGGTACGAAGGCGGGCGGCGAGGTGTTCCTCGAGGCGGCGGGCTCCTCGGGCGAGGACCCGTTCACCGAGTCGACGGCCACGAAGGAGGAGGCGCCCGCGACACCGACGGCCGTACCGAGCGCCACGGCCTCCTCCAATGGCCCTCGCACGGTCAAGGGTTCGGCGCCCGGGCTGTACGGCGGCACGCGCAACACCGCCAGTTGCGACGTGGAGAAGCAGATCAGCGCGCTCTCCGCCGCACCGGACAAGAACCGGGCCTTCGCCTCGGCCCTGCGGATCGAGCCCTCCACGGTTCCGGGCTATCTGCGCTCGCTCACCCCGGTCCAGTTGCAGACGGACACCTGGGTGACCAACCACGGCTACAAGGACGGCTCCCCCCGCCCGTACCAGGCGGTGCTGCAAGCCGGAACGGCCGTCCTGGTCGACGACCGAGGAGTGCCCCGGGTGCGGTGCGCCTGCGGCAATCCGCTGCTTCCGCCGGTCGCCCAGCAGAGCACCCCGAAGGTGAAGGGCACCTCCTGGCCCGGCTACCGGTCCTCGGACATCGTCAGGGTGACGCCCTCCACCACGGTGGTGAACGTGTTCGTCATGATCGACCCCGAGTCCGGGGACTGGTTCGCCCGCGAGTCCGGCGACACCGGGAAGGACGACAAGAAGACCGAGCCGCCGGACACCACGTCGTCTTCGCCGTGCCCGCCGCGCGACGGGGAGTCCGGGAAACCGGAGTCCGGACCGCGCTCCGGGAATCCCGACAGCCCCTGCCCGTCGGACTCCGATTCTCCCTCCGAGTCGCCGCCGTCGGACACGCCGTCCTCGGACGAACCGTCCTCCGACGCCCCGTCCTCGCCTTCCACGGAGCAGCCGCCGTCGGAGGAACCCTCGCCCGAGCCCCCGCCCTCCTCCGAACCGCCCCCGCCGCCGGCGTCACCGGGGTCGCTTCCGCCGGCCGGCTCCCTCCCCTCACCGCGCGCCTGACCGTCAGGGGCCGCCGGGCACCGAGACGTTGCCTCCCCGGGCCTCCTTGTGCGCGGTCCGCGCACCCGTCACCGCCGTTCCGGCGGTACGAGCGGCGAGGTGCAGGGAGTGCAGGGCCACCATCAGGAATCCGATGTCGTCGAGGTAGACGGGGTCCGGCAGCAGGTCGACGGGTGACACCGTGTAGATCACGGCGGCCCAGACGAGCGCCTTGTTGCGGAGGGGGATTCCCGCGTCGAGCAGCAGCTTCCTGGCCCGGAGCACCCGTACCAGGAGAACGGCGGCGATGCCCATGGTGAGCAGCACGAGGACTGCCGCGAGGATGAGCCAGGCTTTGGTGTCCATGCCTCATCCTGTACCCGCCGGGCGCGCGGACCACCGCCCGGGGCCGCCTTCGGCCGCGTCAGCCCGGTGAGCGGCGCAGGGCGAGGAGGGCCTGGTCGTCCTGGGGCCGGCCGCCGGAGTGGCGTCGCACGTCGCGGATCAGCATCTCCAGAACCTGCGCCGGTGTGGACTCCTCGCCGGACCGGGCGCGGTGGCGCAGCAGGAGGGGCATGCGCATCGCGGGGTCGTAGAAGACGCCCTCGGTGTCCCTGGATTCGGTGACGCCGTCGGTGTAGCAGAGCAGGGTCGCGCCGGGCGGGAACGGGAACGTGTCGACCGGTGCGGGCCAGTGGTCCAGTGCGCCGATCGCCAGCGGGGGCGCTTCCTGCGACGGTTCGAGGAGGGTGGCCGTGCCCTGCGCGTCGATGAGGAGGGGCGGCGGGTGGCCACGGTTGATGATGCGTACGGCACTGAGGTCGGTGGCGAACTCCGCGATCAGGGCGGTGGTGAAACCCTCCTCGTGTTCGACGCCGCCCCGTCGGCCGCCCTCGCGCAGCAGTGCCTGTTCCAGCGAGCGCACCAGTTCCGGTAGATCCTCGGCCTGGTCGGCTGCGTACCGGAACGCTCCGAGATCGACGCAGACCGCGCTGACGGCGCCCAGGCCCTTGCCCCGCACGTCACCGACGAAGACGCGGGTGCCGTACGGGGTGTCCTGTACGACATAGAGGTCGCCGCCGATCATGGCCTCGTCCTCGGCCGGCACGTACCGGGCGGCGATGTGCAGGTCCCCGAGCCGCGCGGGTGGTCTGGGCAGCACGGCGCCCTGGGCGATGGCCGCGACGCGCAGGGCGCGCCGGGTGCGGCCGGCCTGGCTTGCGAGCGTGCGGTTGATGAAAACGGCCAGCAGGGTTACGGCCAGAAGGGTGAGCTGGTTCGCCAGACCGCGGTGCCAGCCGAAGGTGCCGTCCACCCAGGCCAGACCCGCGTGCACGGCCATCGAGGCGAGGCCGGTGAGGATGATGCCGCGCAGCGAAAGGAGGGGTGCGGCGGCGACGGGCGCCGCCATGATGAGCGGGGCTGACGTCACTTCGGTCGGGGTCACCAGGTCGAGCACCACGGCCAGCACGATCACACCGGCGGGAATCCACTGGGCCTTGCTCCGCTGCACCACTCCCCCACGCTGGCCGCAACGGGCGTACGCCGCATCCCGGGGCCGTGGAGCGCTCAGGAGACGGGAAGCGGTGTGCCCGGCCGGGGCGCGGCGGCGCAGGCGGCGTCGATGCGGATGCGGTGGTTCATCACGGCGTCCGGATCGTCGACGATGTCGACGCGGACACCCGGGGTCTCCAGGATCGCCCGGTCGCCGATCTCGGGGGCGGAGACGCGCAGCAGATGCAGCGGCGGGACCCCGGTCAGCGGGTGGGGAGGATGGTCGAGCGGCACCACCTGCACGGTGACGTGCGGCTGGTGCGCGGCCTCGGCCAGTGCCTGGCGCTGCTCGTCCATCACACCCTCGTCACCGACGAGGGTGTGGAGCGCGGCGGCCGGGAGCAGGGCCCACAGCGCGGCTCCCCGGTAACCGATGCGGCGCTGCCGCTCCTGGAGCAGCTCGACGCGGCGCTGCCGCAGGGCCGCGTCTCCCATCGGGTCCAGCGCACGGTCCAGGGCCTCGGCGTAGGCGGGGGTGCGCAGCAGTTCGGGTACGAGAGCGGGGTGCCAGGTCCGCACGAGGCCGGCCGAGGACTCCATGCCGATGACGTCCTGCTGCCAGGGTTCCATCGCGTCGCGCCACTGGTGCCACCAGCCGGGAAGGCTCGCGGCGCCGAGGCCCGCGATGACCGGCTCGGCCTCGGCGGCCGGGACCCCGTAACAGTCGAGGAGCAGGCGGACCTGGCGTGCGTCCAGTCCGGTCTCGGCGCGCTCGATGCGTCGTACGGTCGCCGGGTGGGCGTCCAGCGCCCGCGCAGCGGCGCTCAGGCTCACGCCCGCCCGTTCGCGCAGCAGCCGGAGACGGGCCGCGAGGACGCGATGCTCCACGGTGGGACCGGACCGGGGTCTCATGCTCGTACCTTCCTCCATGGCCCCAGCACGGAGCGTGGCACATTCTGTCGCTTGCAAAGTATGCCCTTTGCACCGAGAGTACATACATGTCGGAAATAGACACGTGCACGCCACGAGCCCCCGAGGACGCGGGTGGCAGGCGCGCACACAACTGGTGGATACCCCGCGTCCCCCACGGTGTGCCGGAGTCACGGCGCCGCGTGCAGGAGGCGATGCGGGACTGGGGTGAACCCAGCGACCGGATCGAAGCCGCGGCCCTGGTCGTGACCGAACTGGTCGCCAACGCCGTCCAGCACACCAGCAGCCGCCGGATCCGCTGCCGGCTGCTGCGTTCGCACAGCGGGGTCCGCATCTGCGTGTGGAACCGCGGCAGGGGCCGCATCCCGTCCCCCACCCCACCGGGGGACCTGGCAACCACCCCGGAGACGCTGCCGGAGGACGGCAGAGGTCTCCTGCTCGTGGACGCCCTGGCCGCCCGCTGGGGTACGAGCGCAGGGCTCACGGGCCGCCTGGTCTGGGCCGATATATAGCGGATATATAAGGGAACGGGCTCCGCCCTACGCGGGCGCGGTCCGGCACTCCGGGTGGCCCCAGCCGTTCGGGTTCTTCGCGATCATGTCCTTCGCCGCGTAGGACTTCCCGCAGTGGCACCGTCCCGCGAACTTCGCCCGGATCGTTCCGGTGCGCCCGGTGCGCGCCGCGCCCTTCGCGCCCGTCGCCGCCCCACTGTCGGCACGCACCTTCGTGGAACGGGTGGGTGCGGGCACGGGAAGATCGGCGCTGCCGTGCGCCGTCCCCGCCGCCTGCTGGGTCACGGCGGCCTCACTGGCGGCCTGGTCGGCGAGTGCGTTGAGCGGGTCACCGTCCACCTGGTGGGCGGGAACGTATCGGAAGGTCACGCTCCGCCCGCTGAGCAGGGCGTCGATGCGGGTCACCAGGTCCTGGTTGGCGACGGGCTTGCCGCCCGAGGTCTTCCAGCCGTTGCGCTTCCAGCCCGGCAGCCACTTCGTCACCGCGTTCATCGCGTACTGCGAATCCATGCGGACCTCGGCGGGCACGGCCGGATCGGTGGATTCCAGCAGCTCCGCAAGGGCGGTGAGCTCGGCGACGTTGTTGGTGGCGGTACCGAGCGGCCCGGCCTCCCAGCGCAGCGGCCGTCCCTGCGCGTCGGCCACGACCCATGCCCAGGCGGCAGGCCCCGGATTCCCCTTCGACGCCCCGTCACACGCGGCGATGATGCACTCGTCCATACCCTTGATCATGCCAGTCCCGCAGGGGTGCGATTCCGCCGGTCAGTTCGCCGGGATCGCGCGGCGGGACCAGCCGAGCAGGATCACCGAGCAGACCGCCGCGAAGGCGCACCAGGTGGAGACGAACTCCAGGCGCCACAGTGCCGCACAGATCACCGCACCGATCCCGACGAGCACCCCCAGCGCCTTGAGCCAACGGTCGCCCGACAGCAGCAGCGAGCCGACCGTGGCCAGCAGATAGCCCGCGATCACCAGCTCCGCGTGCGGCAGGTCGAGGACGTAGCCGAGGGTATGGCCGCGGATCTCGGCCGTCACGGGCCGGGTGACCAGGCCGTACGAGAGGTACGCGGCCGTCAGCACTCCGACCGCCAGCGGCAGTGCAAGCCGGGTGCGTACGCGGGCCGGGGCCGCGCAGAGGACTCCCGCAGGCACCCACAGCGCCAGCAGCGGGAGGGCGATCACCGCCCAGGCGACGGTGGCGGGACCCGTACCGCCACCGGAGCTCCACACCACGGACTCGACGATCTGGTGGGCGCCGAGCAGCAACGGGAGTGCGGCGAGCGGCAGATCACGGGCGCGGCGGGAAACCACCACACTGGTCACACCGATCGCCACGATGCCGGTGCCGGCCACCAGATCGGCCGTCGCGCTCCAGCACATGTCTCACTCCGGCCGGGAATCGGGTGAACCGGAGCGCCCCGGCGGGTGTGATCACCGGCCGGGGCGCTCAGGGTCGAACAGGGTGACGCGTGGAACGGATCAGAGCTGACCGGAGGCGGAGACGGCGATCTCGGCCTTGGTCTGGCCGCTGCGCGAGCCGTACGACTCGATCGTGCGGACCAGCTCCATGCTCGCGTCGTCGGCGACCTCGCCGAAGACGACGTGCTTGCCGTCGAGCCACGGCGTCACCACGGTGGTGATGAAGAACTGCGAACCGTTGCTGTTCGGGCCCGCGTTGGCCATCGAAAGCAGGCCCGGCTTGGTGTGCTTGAGCGTGAAGTTCTCGTCCGCGAACTTCTCGCCGTAGATGCTCTTGCCGCCGGTGCCGTTCTGGCGGGTGAAGTCGCCGCCCTGGAGCATGAAGTCCGGGATGACACGGTGGAACGGCGAGCCGGCGTAGCCGAATCCCTGTTCGCCCGTGGACAGCGCACGGAAGTTCTCAACCGTCTTGGGCGCGACGTCGTCGAAGAGGTTGAAGACGATCCGCCCGGCGGGCTTGCCGTCAATGGTGATGTCGAAGTAGGTCTTGATTGTCATGAAGCCATCCTGACATTCCCCGGCACCTCCGGATGCACGGCACCCCCTGCCGGTGCGTCGCGGACCGTCCGGTCGGCGGTTTCCCGAAGCGGTTGACCTCAACCTTGCTTCAGGTCCTAGCGTTCAGTCTGCACACCCCGGGGCCGTACGGCCGACGGGTACCGCGTCGCCTACATATCCCGGAGAGACCCTCATGAGCATGGAAATGACCGCGTGGTCGTCACTGCACAGCGCGATGAACGCACAGGACGACCGTCGGCCCTTCTCCCGGAAGACGCTGCGCCGCATCGCCTCGTTCGCCCATCCGCACAGACGGCAGATCTACCGGTTCCTGGCGCTCAGCGTGATCACCGCCCTCCTGGCGGTCGCCACACCCGTACTGGCCGGGCAGGTCGTCGACGCGATCATCCAGGGCCGGGACACCGGCGTGGTGACCCGGATCGCGGCTCTCATCGCGGTCATCGCCGTGGCCGAGGCGGGGCTCGGACTGCTCACCCGGTGGCTGTCGGCCGGACTCGGTGAGGGGCTGATCCTCGATCTGCGTACGGCGGTCTTCGACCATGTGCAGCGGATGCCGGTCGCCTTCTTCACCCGGACCCGGACCGGTGCGCTCGTCAGCCGGCTCAACAACGACGTCATCGGCGCGCAGCGGGCCTTCAGCAATACGCTCTCCGGCGTCGTCTCCAACCTCGTCACCCTGCTGCTGACGCTCGCCGTCATGCTCAGCATCTCCTGGCAGATCACGCTGCTCGCCCTGGTCCTGCTGCCGGTGTTCGTCGTCCCGGCCCGCAGGATGGGCTCCAGGATGGCGGCGCTCCAGCGCGAGGCCGCGCACCACAACGCGGCCATGGGCACGCAGATGACGGAGCGCTTCTCCGCACCGGGCGCGACCCTCGTGAAGCTCTTCGGACGCCCCGCCGACGAGTCGGCGGAGTTCGCCGCACGTGCCGGCCGGGTGCGTGACATCGGTGTCCGTACGGCCATGGCCCAGTCCACCTTCATCACGGCCCTGACCCTGGTCTCGGCCCTGGCGCTCGCCCTGGTCTACGGACTCGGCGGGTACTACGCCCTGCGCGGGAGTCTCGACCCGGGCGCGATCGTCGCCCTCGCGCTGCTGCTCACCCGTCTCTACGCACCCCTGACCGCGCTGGCCGGGGCCCGCGTCGAGGTGATGAGCGCCCTCGTCAGCTTCGAGCGGGTCTTCGAGATCCTGGACCTGAAGCCGCTGATCGCCGAGAAGCCCGATGCCCGCCGGGTGCCGGAAGGCCCGGTGTCCGTCGAGTTCGACGGGGTCTCCTTCGGCTACCCGTCCGCAGACAAGGTCTCCCTCGCCTCGCTCGAGGACGTCGCGACGCTCGACGGACGCGAGGGTACGGAGGTCCTGCACGACGTGTCCTTCCGCGCCGAGCCCGGCCGGATGGTGGCCCTGGTCGGTTCCTCCGGAGCGGGCAAGTCGACGATCGCGCAGCTGCTGCCCCGGCTGTACGACACCGATGCCGGTTCCGTACGGCTGAACGGCATCGACGTACGCGACCTCACCGGCGACTCGATCCGCGAAACCCTCGGCATGGTCACCCAGGACGGCCACCTCTTCCACGAGTCCGTGCGCGCCAACCTGCTGCTCGCCCGGCCGGACGCCACCGAGGACGACATCTGGGACGCCCTGCGCCGCTCCCGCCTCGACGGCCTGGTCGCCTCGCTGCCCGAGGGTCTTGACACGGTCGTCGGCGAACGCGGCTACCGGCTCTCCGGAGGCGAACGGCAGCGGCTGACCATCGCCCGGCTGCTCCTGGCCCGCCAGCGGGTCGTCATCCTCGACGAGGCGACCGCCCATCTCGACTCCACCTCCGAAGCGGCCGTGCAGGAGGCCCTCGGCGAGGCGCTGGAGGGCCGGACCGCCGTGGTGATCGCCCACCGGCTCTCCACGGTGCGGGCCGCCGATCTGATCCTGGTCGTCGAGGAGGGCCGGATCGTGGAACGCGGGACGCACACCGAACTGCTGGCCGCCGGGGGCAGGTACGAGGAGCTGTACCGCACCCAGTTCGAGCGCCCCGAAACGGAGGAGCAGGCGCAGCCCGTCAGCTGAGCCGTCCGCCGAGCCGCCCGCCAAGTCACGCCGGGTCCCGCCCCGTATGTCCGCGCCTTCGCTGTGCGGACGGGGCGGGACTCGGCGAAGCTGATTGCAGGCCCCGGTCCTGGGGCGTCCTCGGAGGTGCTGATGGATCCGGTGAGCGCACTGCGTCGGATCGCGTTCCTGCTGGAGCGCTCGCAGGCCGAGACGTACCGGGTGAGGGCGTTCCGCAGGGCGGCCGAGGCGATCGCGGCGATCCCGGAGGACGACGTGGCCACGCTGGTGGCCCATGGGTCGCTGGAGTCGGTGGACGGGATCGGGCCGAAGACGGCCCAGGTGATCCGGGAGGCACAGGGCGGATCCGTTCCGCAGTACCTCGACCGGCTGGAGACGGAGACCGCGGGACCGCTCGCGGAGGGCGGCGAAGAGCTCCGCGCACTGCTGCGGGGCGACTGCCATATGCACTCGGACTGGTCGGACGGCGGAAGCCCGATCGAGGAGATGGGCCGTGCGGCGCGGGAGCTGGGCCACGACTGGGCGGTCCTGACCGATCACTCACCCCGGCTGACCGTGGCCAACGGACTGTCGCCCGAGCGGCTGCGCCGGCAACTCGCCGAGGTGGCCGGACTCAATGAGCGGTGGGCGCCGTTCCGGCTGCTCACGGGCATCGAGTGCGACATCCTGCCGGACGGCTCCCTCGACCAGGAGCCGGAGCTGCTGGAGCAGTTGGACGTGGTGGTCGCGTCCGTCCACTCCAAGCTGCGGATGAACGCGGGTGCGATGACCCGGCGGCTGGTCGCGGCGGTCCGCAACCCGCATACGGACATCCTCGGGCACTGCACGGGACGCCTGCTGTCCGGCCGCCGGCGTCCGGAGTCGGAGTTCGACGCGGACCAGGTCTTCGCCGCGTGCGCGGAGGCCGGGACCGCGGTGGAGATCAACAGCCGGCCCGAACGGCTCGACCCGCCCCGGCGCCTGCTGAGGCAGGCCGTCGAGGCGGGTGTCCTGTTCTCGGTCGACACCGACGCGCACGCCCCTGGCCAGCTCGAATGGCAGATCTACGGCTGCGCGCGAGCGGAGGAGTGCGGGGTGCCGGCGGAACGTGTCGTCACGTCGTGGAGCGCGGACCGGCTGCTGGAGTGGACCGGCGGATCATGAGATCTATTCGATGACGAGCTCGACTTCGATGTTGCCGCGGGTGGCCTTGGAGTAGGGGCAGTAGGCGTGGGTGGCGTCGACCAGCTTGCGGCCGGTCTCGCCCTCAAGGGCCTCGGGCAGCTCCACCCGCATGACGACGGCGAGGCCGAAGCCCGTGTCGTCCTTCCCGATCGAGACCTCGGCCGTCACGGCGACGTCCTTGGTGTCCACCTTCATCTCCCGGCCGACCGATGCCATCGCACTGGCGAAACAGGCGGCGTACCCGGCGGCGAACAGCTGCTCGGGGTTGGTGCCCTTGCCGTTACCGCCGAGCGCGGGCGGCAGTGCCAGGGCCAGGTCGATCTGACCGTCCGAGCTCACGGCCCGGCCCTCCCGGCCGTTGGCGGTGGCGGCAGCGGTGTAGAGCGCGTTCATGAAAATGACCTTCTCTCCTGTCGCGGTGACCGGCCCGGTCACCCCTCGCATCAAACAGTTGCACACAATTCAATTGTGCACAACTGAATCGGGCGCAAGGAGATACTCTGGTTCCATGACGCCCTCGCCGACCTCCGCCCCCGACCCGCCCCTTCCGCCCGGACTGCCGGACGCGGAACTGCTGCGCCTGGATCATCAGGTCTGCTTCTCGCTGCACGCCGCCTCCCGCGCCTTCGGCGGGGTGTACCGGGAGGCACTGAAGGACCTGGGCCTGACCTATCCGCAGTACCTGGTCATGATGGTGCTGTGGGAACACGGACCGCAGCAGGTGAAGACGATCGGCGAGCGCCTCCATCTCGACTCCGGGACCCTGTCCCCGCTGCTCAAGAGGCTGGAGTCGGCCGGTCTCGTCACTCGCGGACGAAGCGCGCAGGACGAACGCTCCGTGACCGTCCGGCTCACGGACGCCGGCGCCGGGCTGCGGGAGCGGGCACTGCCGGTCCCTCGCAGAATCCTCGACGCCACCGGTCTTTCGGTACGGGAGATCGTCGCCCTGCAAGAGGTCCTCGGGCGGCTCACCTCGGCACTCGACGGCTGAACGCCACCGCCGGAGGCGGTGGCGTTCGGAGCGGTCGGCCGCGGTCAGACGGCCTTCGCGAGCGCCGTGAACTCCTCGTCGGTGAGGGTGACGGCAGCGGCGGCGGTGTTCTCCTCGACGTGGGCGACGCGGGACGTGCCGGGGATCGGCAGCATGACCGGCGAGCGGCGCAGCAGCCAGGCCAGCGCGAGCTGGGACGGGCTCGCACCGCGCTCCTTCGCGGCGGCGTCGAGCGGGCCACCGGGGCGGGCGAGTTCGCCGGTGGCGATCGGGAACCACGGGATGAACGCGATGTTCTCGCGCTCGGCGTACTCCAGGACATCCTCGGCGCGGCGGTTGGCGAGGTTGTACAGGTTCTGTACGGAGACGATGTCCGCGATCTTCCGTGCCTCCTGGAGCTGGCGCACGGTGACCTCGGAGACCCCGATGTGGCGGATCTTGCCCTCCTGCTGGAGCAGGACGAGCTCGCCCAGCTGGTCGGCGAGCGGCACGGCCGCGTCGATGCGGTGCAGCTGGTAGAGGTCGATGCGCTCGAGACCGAGGTGACGCAGGCTCAGTTCGGCCTGCTGGCGCAGGTATTCGGGCCTGCCGACGGGACGCCAGTCGCCGGGTCCGCAGCGGGTGTAGCCGCCCTTGGTCGCGATGACCAGGTCGTCGGCGTACGGGTGCAGGGCCTCGCGGATCAGCCGCTCGCTGACGAAGGGGCCGTAGGAGTCGGCGGTGTCTATGAAGGTGACCCCCAGCTCGACGGCGCGGCGCAGGACGCGCACGGCCTCGGCGGGGTCCTTGGGCTCGCCCCAGATTCCGGGGCCCGTGAGCTGCATCGCGCCGTATCCGAGGCGGTTGACGGGCAGATCCCCGCCGATGGCGAAGGTGCCCGAGGCTTCGGCGGGACGGGACGGGTGCGGAGCGTTCATGCGAAAGGTCCTTCCGGACAGGAGGCGGACGGGTGGGACGGCTGCGCTCGACGGTAGTCGGACGAGCGCAGCCGGACCGCCGGAACCGGGGGCTGAAACCGGTCAATGCCGGGGCGCATATGGAGCGTTGACCACCCGGGAGCCCGTCCGGAGGCTCAGCCCAGCTTCTTGAGCAGCTCGGCCGCGAGCGGGGCCGACGAGGCCGGGTTCTGGCCGGTGACCAGGTTGCGGTCGACGATCACGTACGGGGCCCACGGCTCGCCCTCCTGGAAGTCCGCGCCGAACTCGACGAGGCGGTCCTGGAGCAGCCACTTCGCCCTGTCCGCCAGACCGGCCTGGGTCTCTTCCTCGTTGGTGAAGCCGGTCAGCCGGTAGCCGGCGAACGGGTTGGTGCCGTCCTCCTTCCGTGCGGCGAGCAGTGCCGCCGGGGCGTGGCAGACGACGCCGAGGGGCTTGCCGGAATCGAGCGCCCGGGTCAGCAGACCGCCGGAGACCGCGTCCACGGCGAGGTCCTCCATGGGGCCGTGACCGCCCGGGTAGAAGACCGCGGCGTAGTCGTCCAGGTCCACGTCCCGCAGCGCGATCGGGTGCCGGAGTTCGGTGAAGGACGCGAGGACACCGGCGATCCGGTCCGCGCCCTCCTGGCCTCCGTTGAACTCGGGGGCCAGGCTGCCCCGGTCCACGGTCGGTACGGTGCCGCCGGGGGTGGCGACGACGATCTCGTACCCCGCGGCCTTGAACGCCTCGTACGGGGCGGCGGCCTCCTCGGCCCAGAAGCCCGTGGGGTGCTTCGTGCCGTCCGCCAGGGTCCAGTGGTCCGCGCCGGTGACTACGAACAGAATCTTCGACATTTCGCTCTTCTCCGAGGGATGGGCCCGACCGGGCCCGGCGGGAAGTTCCCACCAAGGAACATCAAACAGGACATAGACCGCCGGTCGCCGGAAGCCCAAAGCCGCCGTACAACCCTTATGCCTCCAGCGCGGTCAAACTGGACGCCAGGAAGGAACGGGCCCTTTCCGGCCACCCCCGCACTCGCCCGGTCATCCTTCGTCCAGAGGAGCCGCTCGTGCGCACTCGACGTTCGGCCGCAGTTGCCGCGGCCTCATTTCTCCTGCTGGCGGGCGCGGTCATCGCCGCTCCCTCCGCCTACGCCGGAACCTCCGGCGCGACCCACGCAAGCGACCGCAACAGCGATTTCAACGACGACGGCTACGAGGACGTGCTCATCGGCGCGCCGGGCGGAACCGTCAACGGAAAGAAGGGCGCGGGGTACGTCACCGTGCAGTACGGCTCGTCGTCCGGGATCGGCACGAAGCGCTCCGCGGTCTTCAGCCAGTCCACCACCGGCGTGGCCGGCGCGGCCGAGGCGGGCGACGGCTTCGGCCGCGTCGTGGCCACCGGCGACCTCAACGGCGACGGGTACGACGACGCGATCGTCGGCATCCCGGGCGAGGACATCGGGACAGGGGTGGACGCGGGCGGCGTAGCCGTCCTGTGGGGCGGTTCGACCGGCCTGTACGGGGCGAACAGCGCCTGGCTGGAGAACGAGGAGCCCGTGGCCCACGAGAAGTTCGGCAGCGCCCTGGCCGCGGGCCATTTCAGCCCCGACAGCCCTGGTGACCAACTGGCGGTCCTCGACCGTGACTTCGTACAGCTGTTCATGTACGACACCTCCCCGCGGTTGCAGTCCGCGCCCCTGGAGCGCACCTCGCGCAGCCGCCTCTCCGCGGTCGCGGAGGAACGCGACATCCGGCCCAGGTCCCTGACCACGGGCGACTACGACAACAACGGCCTCGCCGATCTGATCGTCTCGGGCGTCACGGCGGGCGATGAGCCCGGCCACGGCTGGTCGTCCTTCTTCTCCGGCCAGGTCCAGGGACTCGTGTACGAGCGCGATATGCGCGGCGGCCCGGTCGCGGCGTCCGGCGACATCAACCGGGACGGCTACGACGACCTCGTGACGGGCGAGCCGAAGAGCCCCGACGACGGTGGCGAGACGATGACCGGCGGTCTGGTCGGCGTCTACTACGGCAGCGCCGACGGGCCGCTCGGCGTCGACGGCGCGGACAGTCCGCCGCAGTGGTGGACGCAGGGCACGGCCGGTGTCCCCGGGGCGCCCGAGCGCGGTGACGGCTGGGGCACGGACCTCTCCGTCGCGGACACGAACGGCGACGGTTACGCGGACGTGGCGATCGGCGCGTCCGGCGAGGACATCGGCACGGTCGCGGACGCGGGCGCCGTGTGGGTGCTGCGCGGCGCGGCGGGCGGACTCACGGCTACCGGCGTCAGGTCGTGGGACCAGAACTCCACGAACGTGCCCGGTTCCGCGGAGAAGGCCGACCGCTGGGGCGGCCAGGTCAGGCTGACCGACCCGAACAGTGACGGCCGCTCCGGTCTGCTGGCCTCCGCGCCGGGCGAGAACACCAACGACGGGGTCGTGTGGGTGCTCTCGGCCGGAGCGGGCGGGATCACGGCCGGCGGTTCGTGGACGTACGGCGGCGGCTCGCTCGGCGCTCCGGCGACGGACGCGGCGTACGGGGCCTCGATCGACGAGTAGTGACGCGTAGTCAGGGGGCACGCGGGCGTAGTCCCGCGGGCCCCCTGCTCTGCCGCAGGTGTGGCCCCTGTGCCGATGCCGTGCGGGCACCGCTCACGGCACGGTGGTCGGGTGATCGAAGCCAATGAACTGACGAAGCGGTACGGCGCCACCACCGCCGTCGACGGCCTGAGTTTCACCGTCCGCCCCGGCCATGTCACCGGGTTCCTGGGTCCGAACGGCGCCGGCAAGTCGACCACGCTGCGGATGATCCTCGGCCTGGACGACCCGAGCGGCGGCACCGTCACCGTGGACGGGCATGCGTTCCGGGGGCGTGCGCGCGGGCTGGGGTACGTCGGAGCGCTGCTCGACGCCCATGACGTGCACGGCGGACGCAGCGCACGGGCGCATCTCTCGGCGCTGGCGCACAGCAACGGGCTGCCTCGGCGCCGGGTGGACGAGGTCCTGGAGGAGGTGGGGCTGACGACCGCTGCCGGGCGCCGCATCGCGGGGTTCTCGCTGGGGATGAAGCAGCGGCTCGGCATCGCCGCGGCGCTGCTCGGTGACCCGCCCGTCCTGCTGTTCGACGAACCGCTCAACGGGCTGGACCCGGAGGGTGTGCTGTGGGTGCGCGGCCTCTTCCGGCGGCTGGCCGCGGAGGGCCGTACGGTGCTGGTCTCCAGCCATCTGATGGGCGAGATGGAACACACCGCCCAGGAGCTGGTCGTCATCGGCCGGGGCGAACTGATCGCCGCGGAGAGCCTGTCGGCGTTCGCGGCCCGCGGCACCCGGCTGAGCGTGACCGTCCGTACGCCCGCCGCCGACCGGCTGACATCCGTCCTCACCGAGGAGGGCGCGGCCGTCCGCCGCGAGGACGACGGCTCGTGCACGGTGACCGGCCTGGGCGCCGACCGCATCGGGGAGCTGGCCTTCCGCCACCGGGTCCTGCTGCACGAACTCGCCCCACGGGCGGCCTCCCTGGAAGAGGCGTTCATGGGACTCACCGCCGACAGTGTCGAATACAGCGCGGGAGAGGCCCGATGACCGCACAGACGGTGTCCGGGCCGAAGGCGTACGCGCCCGCCCTCCACTCCCCCGCCCGGTTCCGCGACCTCCTCACCGCCGAGTGGATCAAACTGTGGTCGCTGCGCTCCACCTACTGGGTTCTCGGTATCGGCTCCCTGGCCGTCATCGGGATCAATGCGAACTCCGCCCTGTCCAACGCCGACCGGCTGGCGCACCAGCCCGAACTGCCGCCCGCGCCGCCGCCCGGATTCCCCGCAAAGCCCGCGATGCTGTTCGATCCCATGTCTGCCGCCTTTGTCGACCCGGCCTGGCAGCTCCTCATGGTCATCGCCGGGACCTTCGGCGCTCTCGTGGTCTCCGGCGACTACACGACCGGGCTGATCCGCACCACCTTCGCCGCCGTCCCCGCACGGCGTGCGGTGATGGCGGCGAAGGCGGTGCTCCTGGCGGCGGTCATGCTCGTCCTCGGGACGGTTGTCGCGGGTACCTCGTTCGGTGTGACCCAGGCGATCCTCCAGGACCATCACGGCATGTCCATCGGCTCACCGGGGGCACTGCGGGCCGTCGCCGCCTCCGCGCTGCTCGCCCCCGTGTGCGCCCTGGTCGGTATGGCCTTCGGCGCCCTCGTCCGGCACGCCGCGGGCAGTGTCGCCGCGGTCGTCGGCGTACTCCTGCTCCTGCCGGCACTCTTCCGGGGCGATACGTACCGGTGGGTCACGGAGATCGGCAACGCGATGCCGCTCACCGCGTGGGAGGCCCTCGTACGGAATCCGGCGCGCGACCACATCGTGGAGAAGTACCCGGTGACGGTCGCCGAGGCGTGGATCGTGTTCGGGGCGTGGTCCCTGGTCGCGGTGGTCGTCGCCGTGACCGTCGTACACCGCCGGGACGTGTAAGCGGTTGGCCGGACAAGCTCGATAATCCAGCCGTCCCGTCAGAAGCGTTCCGCGTGCTCCGCCGCCCACTGTGCGAACGTGCGCGGCGGGCGGCCGGTCAGCCGCTCGACGGTGTCGACGACGGTCCTGGAGTCCTCGTCGGCAGCGGCGTACCAGCCGACGACATACTCGGCGTCCGCCCGGGACACACCGGTGGCCGTCAGTCTGTCGATAGCCTGTTCGTGCGTGATCGGGACGAAGGCGATGTCGCGGCGGACGGCCCGGGACAGGATGGCGAGCCGTTCGCTCGTGGTCAGCGATTCGGGTCCGGTGATGTTGTAGGCACGCCCCGCGTGGCCCTCGTCGAGCAGCGCGACGGCCGCGACCGCCGCGATGTCGGCCTCGTGGACGATCGCGCTCGGAAAGTCGTACGGCTCGCGCACGATTCCCTCGGCCCGGATCGATTCGGTCCAGGTCAGTGTGTTGGACATGAACTCCTGCGGTTCCAGGCGCGTCCACTCCACCCCGGAGTCCGCCACGGCCTGTTCCACCGGCCCCACGCCGCCACCCCACAGCACGGTGATGCGCCGCACTCCCGCGCCGACGGCCCGTTTCACCAACTCGGGCCCGACCTCGGCGAGTCCCGCCGTCACCGTGATGTGCAGACGGCTGACGCCGTCGAGGGCGGCGTCCAGACCCTCCGGCGCCGTGTGCGTACCGGCCACCACCTCCACCTCCGCGGGGAACGTTCCCGCCGCCGCGACCGGATCGCGCGTCAGTGCCCGGACACGCTCTCCTCGGCGGACCAGCTCTGCCACCACGTGCCTGCCGGTGTTCCCGGTGGCACCCGTAACCAATGTCGTCACGATTGACTCCCTCTCGTCACCCGCGACCCTAAAAGCTCAACTCGACTTGAGGTCAAGACGATCGCCGGACCGCTGTGCCGACCGCGACGGTGTTGGCGGTGACGACGACGGCGATGGCCAGCCAGGAGGACAGCGCGAGGTGCTGGCCGAGGACGAGCACGCCGACCAGTGCGGCGAACACCGGGTTGACGCTCATGAAGATCCCGAAGAAGCCTGCGGGGATCCGGCGCAGCGCGAGCAGATCGGCCAGGAACGGCACGGCGGAGGAGAGGACGCCCGCCGCCAGGGCGCACAGCAGCGCGCCCGCCGTGGGCGGGTGGAGCCACAGCGCGACGGCGCCGACCGGCAGGTAGAGCAGGCCGGAGACGCCCGCGGCGGCGGCCGACCCCTCGATCCCGGGCAGGCGTTCGCCCACGGTGCGGTTGAGCAGGATGTAGCAGCCCCAGCAGACGGCGGCCAGGAGGGCGAGGCCGATGCCGGCGTAGTCGGTGCTGGGCTGCGGCCGGGCCAGGACCATGACCGCCGCCGCTGCCGCGAGGGCACAGAAGAGATCGATACGGCGGCGGGAGCCCGCCAGCGCCACGGCGAGGGGGCCGAGGAACTCCAGGGTGACCGCGAGTCCGAGGCCGATCCGGTCGATCGCCGTGTAGAGCGACAGGTTCATGACCGCGAAGACCGCGGCGAGGCCCAGCACAGGACGCCACTGGGCGGCGGTGAACGCGCGCAGCCGGGGACGGCCGGCGCCCAGCAGAACGGCGGCGGCCACCCACTGACGTACCGCCACCACGCCGACCGGCCCGAGCACCGGGAAGGCGAGCGCGCCGACGGACGCCCCGACCTGGTTGGACAGACCGCTGCCCACCATCAGCGCCGTCCCGGACCACCGGGCGGGTGTCCGGGGCAACATCCGGTCCGCGGTGGCCGTCGTCCCTGCGTGCATGTCGTCTGCCATCGCACGACCATCCGCCGGGCCCGTCCATACGCAAAATGCATCGGACGGCTCACCTATACGCTGGACGCATGAATACGCGTACGGAACTGGAGCTGCGGCACCTGCGCTGCCTGGTCGCCATCGTCGACACGGGAAGCTTCACCGATGCCGCTATCGAGCTGGGCATCTCCCAGGCCTCGGCCTCCCGCACGCTGCTCGCGCTGGAGCGGATTCTCGGTGTGCGCCTGCTGCACCGCACCAGCCGGACCGTCACCCCCACCACCGCCGGAGTGCAGGTCCTCGCCCGCGCCCGCCACCTGCTCGCCGAGGCCGATGAGCTGGTCCGCCAGGCCACGACCGGCCACACCCGGCTGCGCATCGGCCATGCCTGGTCGGCGATGGGCCGCCACACCGCCGAGTTCCAGCGGCGGTGGCACGCCCGCTATCCCGATGTCGAGCTCCATCTGATCCGGCACAACACACCCACCGCCGGTCTGGCCGAGGGCCTGTGCGATCTGGCGGTCCTGCGCACGGCGGTCGACACCCGTCGCTACGCCCACGCCCTCGTCGGCAGCGAGGACCGCTGTGTAGCGCTCGCCTCCGACGACCCGTGGGCCGGGCGGCGGAGCGTTCGTCTGGACGAACTGCGCACGCGCACCCTGGTCGTGGACCGTCGCACCGGCACGACCACTCTGGACCTGTGGCCCGAGGGCGTCCGCCCGGCCGTCGAGTACACGCATGACATCGACGACTGGCTCGCCGCCATCGCCACCGGCCGCTGCGTCGGCGTCACCCCCCGGTCCACGGCCACGCAGTACCGCCGCGACGGCATCGTCTACCGCCCCCTGCGCGACGCCGACCCGGTCCCCGTCCACTTCATCTGGCGCCGCCCCGACCCCCACCCCGCCACCCACGCGGCCGTGGCCCTGCTCACCGACCTCTACCGCGAGGGACGGTCCAGGAATGCCTCGGTGGCAACGACGAAAAAGCCGGGGTCGTCGAGCCAGGGGTAGTGGCCTCCTCCCGGCTGCACGACGAGCGAGGCGTCGGGGAACAGCGCCGCGAGTTCCGTCGCCGACCGTGGCGGGCTGTTGAGGTCGAACTCACCGGCGAGCACCAGCACAGGGGCCGCGCAGGCGCCGAGCGCCGCACAGGTGGCCGCCGGGTCGAAGGCGCCTTCGGCCGCGAAGAGACGTACGGCCTCCATGTTCGCCGGACCGCTCGCCGCGTGGTGGTCGCGCGCGGTGTCGTCCCAACGGCCGTAGAGGAAGGGTGCGATGGCCTCCCAGTCGCTGCCGTTGCCCTCCGTGATCGCCTCCAGCGCGGGGAACGCGGCGGGGAACCACGGTTCGTCCCGGCGCGACCGCGCGAGCTCGCGGCGCGTCTCGCCGGTGATCTCGATGCCGACAGCGCGGGTGCCGGGAGCGATCAGGACGAGCTTGGCGACGCGGTCCGGATACCGGGCGGCGTACTGCGTCACCGGGTTCGCTCCGGCGGAGTGACCGAGCAGATCCATCCGGGACAGCCCGAGGTGTACGCGCAGCGCCTCGATGTCGTCGACCAGGCGGTCGCAGCGGTACGAGGACGGGTCCTCGGGCACCGCGGACCCACCCGTACCCCGCAGGTCCAGGGTGATCAGCTGCCGGTGCTTCGACAGTCCGCCGAGATCGCCGAGGTACACGGCGTCGGCGGGGCCCCCGGGGACGCAGACGACCGGGGATCCCTCTCCGGTCACGCGGTAGGCGAGCCGGGTTCCATCGGTTGCGGAGAAAGTAGGCATGACCGGAACCCTGTCAGACATAACCAGGTTATACAACTCGGTTATGACGGTGATCCCGCCCGGGTGTATAACCGGTTCGTGGCAGGCGAAGAGCACAGGCACCAGAACCCCGAAACGCTGACCGAGGAGCAGGCCGAGCGCATGCTCGCCGGTATGAACGAGGTGATCCGCGCGGGCGAGGAGATGCGGAAGCTGCGCGCGGACATGATCCCGGTGTTCGCGGGTCTCGGCTGGACCCAGGAGCGCATCGCGCGGCTCACCGGGATGAGCCAGCCGGCGGTGTCGAAGCAGGTGGCGAAGTACAGGGCGGACGATCAACCGCCGCCGGTGGAGCTCGCACTCGACCAGCAGGACATCCCGTGGCTCGAAGGCCGCCTGTGGGGTCTCGCCGAGGAGATCTCGGAGACCCTCGGCGACGCCGCCCGCTGCGGCCCGTACGTCCACGCCGTCGCCAGGGGGAAGAAGCGCTTCACGCCGCAGAACGTCGACGAACTGCGACGCCTCGTCGAGGAGGACCTGAGAGCGCACCGGACGTCGCTGCCGGGCGGTCACCGTCAGGCGTACGACAGGATCAGCCGCGGCCTGGACGTCCCCGCGAAGGTCACCACCGGCAACGCGTCGGCATCGTCACGCCGGGCCCTCGCCTGCCAGATCCAGCGCGCGCGGCTCCAGGGCGACGACCCGGCGGCGAGCCCGGCCTGATCGAACGACAGGCCCCTGACAGGCCCTAGGGTGAGGAAGGCCAGCTCGTCGGCCTCGGCTCCGGAACACCCTCGACCCCTAAGGACCTGTCATGCATGAGCGCTTCGACGTCGTCGTACTCGGAGCCGGCCCCGGCGGCTATGTCGCCGCCATCCGCGCCGCCCAACTGGGCAAGCGGGTCGCGGTCGTCGAGGAGAAGTACTGGGGCGGTGTGTGCCTCAACGTCGGCTGCATCCCCACCAAGGCCCTGCTGCGCAACGCCGAACTCGCCCACATCGTCAACGACGAGGCCAAGACCTTCGGCATCAAGGTCGACGGGACGGTCTCCTTCGACTACGGCGAGGCGTTCCGCCGCAGCCGCACCGTCGCGGACGGCCGCGTCAAGGGCGTCCACTTCCTGATGAAGAAGAACGGCATCACCGAACTGGACGGGCGGGGCACGTTCCTCGACGCGAACACCCTCCAGGTGGCCGGGGCCGACGGCACCACGCAGACGGTCACGTTCGACAACTGCGTCATCGCCACGGGCGCCACCCCGCGCCTGCTGCCCGGCACCGCCCGCAGCGAACGCGTGGTGACGTACGAGGAGCAGATCCTCGCGGACGGCGTACCGCAGTCGATCGTCATCGCGGGCGCGGGCGCCATCGGTATCGAGTTCGCGTACGTCCTGCGCAACTACGGCGTGAAGGTCACGATCGTCGAGTTCCTGGACCGTGTCGCACCGCTGGAGGACGAGGAGGTCTCCAAGGAACTCGCGAAGCAGTACCGCAAGCTCGGGATCGACGTGCTGACCTCCACCCGCGTCGAGTCGATCGACGAGTCCGGCACCCAGGTCCGCGTCACCGTCACCGGCAAGGACGGCGCGCAGAAGATCCTGGAGGCCGACAAGGTCCTCCAGGCCATCGGCTTCGCGCCGAACGTCACCGGCTTCGGCCTGGAGGCGGCCGGTGTCGCCCTCACCGAGCGCGGCGCGATCGACGTGGACGGCCGCTGCCGCACCAACGTGCCGCACATCTACGCCATCGGTGACGTGACCGCGAAGCTGATGCTCGCGCACGCCGCCGAGGCCATGGGTGTCATCGCGGCGGAGACCATCGCGGACGCCGAGACGATGGAGCTCGACTACCGGATGATCCCGCGCGCCACCTACTGCCAGCCGCAGATCGCCAGCTTCGGCTGGACGGAGGCGCAGGCGCGGGAGCAGGGCTTCGACGTGAAGGTCGCCAAGTTCCCCTTCATGGCGAACGGCAAGGCGCACGGCCTCGGCGACTCGACCGGCTTCGTGAAGATCATCAGCGATGCGAAGTACGGCGAGATCATCGGCGCGCACCTGATCGGCCCCGATGTCACCGAGCTGCTGCCGGAACTGACGCTGGCTCAGCAGTGGGACCTCACCGTCCACGAGGTGGCGCGGAACGTGCACGCCCACCCGACCCTGGGCGAGGCCGTCAAGGAGGCCGTCCACGGTCTCGCCGGGCACATGATCAACTTCTGAGACGAGGGCAGGGGCAGAGGTTCGGGGGCCGGGGTCTGGTCAAAGCCGGGCGTGTGCGCAATGATCACGCCCGCGCCACCCCCCGCATCCGGCGTACCCCGCACCACAACGGGAGGATGTACATGGCTCGCCGCACACCCCGCGCGCTGATCGCCTCGGCCACCGCCATCGTGGCTCTGCTCACCACGGCAGGAGCCGCCTCGGCCGGGGCCGCCCCCGCCCCGGCCGAACCGCAGGCCAGCGTGTTCATGGTCAACCCCGTCCAGTCCTCGGGCGATCAGTCGCTCGTCGACGCCAAGGACTCGGCCGCCGCCGTACCCGCGACGGCCTACGCCTCGGCCGCGCTGCGCAATCTCGACGGCAGTGGCGGACTCTCCGGACGGTGGGTCTACGTCAGGTCGGACACCGGTGCCTCCGCGAAGACCGCCGACGCCGGCACGTACACCCGGCACGACGACCAGTTCGAACAGGTCATGGCCTACTTCTGGACCAACGAGGCACAGGAGTACCTCCAGGGCCTCGGCTTCGGCAGCGAACTGCCCGGCGCCAACGACCGCGCACAGCCCGTCCGTATCAACCAGTGGGGCGCGGACAACTCGTACTTCACCGACAAGAAGGCCGAGATCCGCCTCGGCAAGGGCGGGGTGGACGATGCCGAGGACGCCGAGGTCATCGTCCACGAGTACGGGCACGCGGTGCACCACGCCCAGGTGCCCGGTTTCGGGACCTCGGTGGAGGCCGGGGCCATCGGTGAGGCGTTCGGTGACTACCTCGCGGTCGAGGTCGGCAGCCACGCGGCCTCCAAGTACGGCTGGCCGCTGAAGGCCGACGCGGCGTGCGTGGCGGACTGGGACTCGGTCAGCTACAGCAGCGCGCCGCACTGCCTGCGCCGGATCGACAAGGACAAGGTGTACGGGGACCGGGTGGGCTCGGTCCACGCGGACGGCGAGATCTGGTCCCGCGCGCTGCTCGACATCCGCAAGGCACTCGGTGCGCGGGTGGCCGACCGGGTCATCATCAACGCCCAGTTCGGCTTCGCGCCCGACACCAGCTTCCAGGACGCGGCGCTGACGACGATCGCGACCGCTCAGCGGATGTACGGCAAGAGCGCGGCGGACGCGGTCCGTGCCGGCTTCGCGGGGCGCGAGATCCCGGGTATCCAGTAGGCCGGACTCCCACGGTGACCGCCCCTGTGCGGGGGCGGTCACCCGGCGCGGCCCCGTTCCCTGGGCCGGAGAGGTGAGAGCCGGGTCTGTCGACGGCCGCGGCGCCCGGGTTCGCCGCCCCGACCTGTTGGCTTGGTGTCGGCACCCGCGGTGCGGGGCAGCGGAACCACAGGAGGGAACGGCCATGGGACACGGCGGAAACGTGATCGCGGAGCTCACTGCCGATCATCGCGAGGTGGAGGAGATCTTCGCGCGGATCGACGCGCAGCCCGTGGGCCATCCGGAGCGGCGGCACCTGACCGACCGGCTGACCTCGGAGCTCGTACGGCACGCGGTGGCCGAGGAGACACACCTCTACCCGTCCGTACGCAGATATGTCCCGGACGGCGACGCGCTCGCGGACCAGGAGATCGCCGACCACGGCAGGATCGAGCGCATGCTCAAGGACCTCGAAGGGCGGAACGCCGAGGACCCGGACTTCAACGACCTGGTCGCGAAGCTCAAGTTCGAGGTCGCCTCCCATGTGCGTGAGGAGGAGGCCGAGCTGTTCCCGAAGCTCACCGCCTCGTGCCCCTCCGAGGAGCTGGACATGCTCGGACAGCTGGTCCGCAGGACCTAGGGACGGCGTCACCCGTTCGGCCCCGCTCCCCTTGCCGGAGACATCGCCGCCGCATTGGCTGATGGCCGGTGCTCAAGGAGGTCCGCACATGCGCGACGGCGACGAACCGACCGAGCTAGACGCGCTGCGGGCGAGGGTCGCCGCGCTGGAGTCGGAAGCCGGAGCCACGAAGCCTCGGCCACCCCGGCACCGTACGCGCTCGTTCCTCGCCGCGCTGCTGATCGTCATCGGCTGCGTGCTCGCTCCGCTCGGCATCGTCGCGGCCTGGACCGCCGACGAGATCGGCGACACCGACCGTTACGTCGCGACGGTCGCACCGCTCGCCTCGGACCCCGATATCCAGGCCGCCGTCGCCAACCGCGTCACCGACGCGGTGATGGAGTACATCGATCTCAATGCCCTCCTGGAGGGCGTGGCCCCCGACCAACGCCCGCTGGTCGGCAAGGCGCTGGGGCAGCTCGGCGGCTCCCTGAACGACGCGGTCCGCAGTTTCGTCCACGACAAGGCGCAGGACGTCGCCGCTTCCGACGCCTTCGCGACGATCTGGACCGGCGCCAACCGGCAGATCCACACCTCCGTGGTACGGGCCCTGACCGGCAGCGGCGACGGAGCGGTGAAGATCAAGGACGACTCGGTGACGCTGGATCTGGCCCCGGTGATCGAACGGGTCAAGGAGCGGCTCGTGGACTCCGGACTCACGGCCGCCGGCAAGATCCCCGAAGTGCACACCGACTTCACGGTTCTGCAGGCCGAGGACATCGGCAAGGTGAAGACGGGCTTCCGGCTCCTTCAGCTCGTCGGCCTGTGGCTCCCCATCCTCGCCGTGGTGCTGGCCGGGGCGGGCGTCCTGCTCTCCGCCCGCCGCAGGCGCGCCCTGATCGCCTCGGCCCTCGGCTTCGCCGTCGCGGCCCTGGTCCTCGGCACCGGCCTCACCGTCTTCCGCACGGTCTACCTCAACGCCCTGCCCGCCGGTATCTCCGAGGCCGCCGCCGCATCCGTCTACGACGCCCTCATCCACTTCCTGCGCACGACGGTCCGCATGGTCGCGACACTCGGCGTGGTCCTCGCCCTCGCCGCCTGGCTCTCGGGGCCCGGCAGGTACGCCACGCTGGCCCGTGGACTCTGGCACTCGGGCATCGCCGCGAGCCGAGCCACGGCGAACGGTGCGGGCCTGCGTACCGGCCCGGTAGGACCGTATCTGCACCGCCACCGCGGCTGGATCACCTGGATCCTCGTCGCGGGGGCGGTTCTCGCCTACGTCCTGTGGCCCCACCCCACGGGGTGGGTCGTCCTCGGCCTGGCCCTTGCGCTGCTGCTCGCCCTCGCGGTCGCCGACTTCCTCGGCGAGGAACCGGAGCGCGCTCCCACCGCGTAGAGGTCAGGCCCCGGCCGAGGACTGGGCCTCGGCCGCCGCACGGTAGAGGCGGCGCAGCCGCACCACGCCCAGATCGTGCTGGTAGAGGTTCTCCCGCTGGTCGGCGTCGGCCGGCATGGCTTCCAGCATCACGCGGTCCTGCTCCAGGACGTCCCAGTGGCGCTGCTCGATCAGCGTCCGGTACAGGAAGCGCCAGGAGGCCCGCTGCCAGTCCTGGACACGGCGGTAGCGCCAGAAGAAGACACCGCTGCGCCGCTCGTCCACCGGGCAGACCATGCCCACGATGCCGAACGCTCCCCCGGGTCCCGCCGACGGCGGATACGGGATGGAGAGGTCGACCCAGTCCACACCGGTGCGGCAGAGCTCGACCCAGTCGAAGTTGACGCCACGCTGGTCGGTCTTCTCGAAGAAGTAGCCCCTGCCGGTCTCCCGGATGCGGAACTTGGCCGTCGTGTCCCCGTCGAACATCGTGTGCGAGTCGTGGTGGAGGAACGCGCCGTGCATCGGGTCGAGGAGGTTCTCCACGGCGTAGCGCCACGGGGTGTCCCACTCGGCGTAGCAGAGGAACGCGTCCACCTCGGGGTCCGTCAGCGGCTCCGGGAGCGTCAGTCCGGCGGGCTCGGGGTGCTCCTCGTCGCCGAAGTAGGCGAGGATCGCGCCGGCGACCTCGCGTACCGGCAGGGAGGTGACCAGCTTCTTGCCCTCCAGGCTGCAGCCCGGCAGGCCGGGGACGGAGGAGACCGTACCGTCGGGCTCGACCTCGACGCCGTGGTACCAGCAGGCGACACGGTCGCCGAGGTGTTTGCCGAGCGAGAGCGGTGCGCCGCGGTGCGGGCAGCGGTCGGCGAGCATGGACAGGGCGCCGTCGGAGCGGCGGAAGAGCAGCCACTGCTCGCCGAGCGCGGTCACCTTGCGCATCGCGCCCGGGGCCACGAAGTGCGAGGGGACGACCGGGTGCCACTGATTGCGCAGTCCGGTGGCGTAGATGTGGTCCGCGGTGGCGGAGGTCGACAGCGTCATGGTCAGGCTCCCAGTCGGTTCATCTCGGCGCGGAAGGATTCCTCGGTCCACGGGGTACCGTCGGCGGCGTGTACCTGACGGCTATTCAGTCCGCGTACGACGTCGGTCAGTTCGTGTCCCTCGTGGGTGAAGACCTCTTCGAGCGTCGCGGCGAGCTTGTACTCGTACGGGGTCGGCTCATGCGTACGGGACTGGTGGACGTCCAGGTAGGGCCAGGTGTCGGTCACGGTGATGTCTCCTGGGAGTGCGGTCGTGGGGGTCACAGGTCGAGAACGAGCCGGCTGCGGGAAGCGCAACGCGAGACGCAGATCATCATCGTGGCGCCTGCCGCGCGCTCGGCGTCGCTGAGCAGGAAGTCGCGGTGGTCGGGGGTGCCGTCGAGCACCCGTGTCTCGCAGGATCCGCAGATCCCGTCGCGGCACGAGCTCTCCACGGTGAGTCCGGCGCCCTCCGCCGCGTCGAGGATGGAGGTGCCGGCGCCGACGGTGAGCGTCACTCCGGAGGCCCGGCACTCGACCTCGAACGCCTCGTCCTCACCGGTGTGTTCCACGACGGGAGCGGCGAACCGCTCCAGGCGCAGCCGGTCTCCGGGGCAGCGCTCCTCGACGGCGGTGAGCAGCGGTTCGGGGCCGCAGGAGTACACCAGCGTGCCGGGGGGCAGCTCGGCGAGTTCGGCGGTGAGGTCGATGTGGCCCTGTTCGTCCTGCGGGACGAGCGTGACGTCGCCGCCGAGCGCGGTGAGTTCCGCGGTGAACGCCATGGAGGCGCGGCTCCTGCCGCCGTAGACCATCCGCCACGCGGCTCCGCGGCGGGCGGCCTCCCGGGCCATGGCCAGCAGCGGGGTGATCCCGATGCCGCCGGCGACAAATACGTAGCCGTCGGCGTCCTCCAGCGCGAAGTGGTTGCGGGGTTCGGAGACGGTGACCCGCTGTCCGGGGCGCAGCTGGGTGTGCACATGGCGCGAACCGCCGCGCGAGGCGGGCTCGTTGAGTACGCCGATGCGGTAGACGTCGCCGGTGTGCGGGTCGCCGCACAGGCTGTACTGGCGGATCTGTCCGCCGACATGGACGTCGAGGTGCGCGCCGGGGGTCCAGGCGGGCAGGGGTTTGCCGTCGGGGTGGGTCAGTTCGACGGAGAGTACGCCCTCCGCCTCCCAGGTCATTCGATGGACGACCAGCTGCAGCGAATGCTCACTCATGGCCTGTTGCCTCCTTACCAGCAGTACGCGCGACCGGGCTACTGGCCCGGGATCCTCACGGGTGGGGTGAACGGGACCTTCATCGGTCCGAGTGCCGTCAGATCGACCTCGACGAGCGTCGGACCTTCGGAGGCGATGGCCTCACCGAGCACCGGGCCCGCGTGCTCCACCGCGGCGATGCGCAGGTACGGCAACCCGCAGGCCCTGGCGAGCAGTTCGAAGTCGGGGGTGGCCAGGTCGACCCCTGAACGGCGCTCGCTGTAGCGGTCCTGCATGTTGCGCAGTACGCCGTATCCGCCGTCGTTGAAGACGATCAGGGTGAGGCGGGGGCGTTCCTGGGCGAGGGTGAGGAGTTCGCCGAGGTGGACGGCGAGTCCGCCGTCCCCGGCCAGCACGACGGTGGGCGCGCCGGGCCTTGCGAGCGCCGCACCGATGCCCATGCCGAGCCCCTGCCCGATGCCGCCGCCGCGCGGGAAGACGTTGTCCCGGGGGTCGTACATCTCCAGCAGCCGGTTGCCCCAGCTGCTGGAGGGGATGGTGACGTCGCGGGCGACGACGGCCTCGCGGGGCAGGGCGGCGCGGATAGCGTCGCAGATCGCGGCCTGCGGTCCGATGTTGTCGTGCAGGAGTGCCCGCACCTCGGTGCGTACGGCGCCGACGCGCTCCGTCCAGCCGCTCTCCGCGGGCCGGGCGTGGGGCAGCAGAGCGGCGAGCGTGGCCGCGGCATCGCCGTGCAGCGTGTGGGTGGCGGGGTACACCCGGCCCAGCGCGTCCTTGTCGATGTCGATCTGGATGTGGGACCCGGGGAGTTCCAGCGTGTAGTCGGCGGTCTCGTTGGAGCGGAAGTGCGTGCCGATGGTGAGCAGCACGTCCGCGTCGGCGAGCAGGGCACGTACCGCGGGGCTGGTGGCGAAGTTGCCGACGACCTGCTCGTGGTCCTCGGGCACCGCGCCGCGCCCGGAGTTCGATGTCAGCAGTCCCGCTCCCGTCGCCTCCAGCAGCCCGGCCAGCTCGGCCCCGGCGGTTGCCACGCCGCCACCTGCCCAGATCAGCGGGCGGCGGGCGGCGGCCAGCAGGCTGCCGGCCGCGGCCAGTTCGCCGGCCGAGGGAGTCGGGGCGGCGGCTGCGGGGAGCTGGGCGGACTCGTCGGTCTGGGCGGCGAACTGGAGGTCGATCGGCCACTCCACGCTCGCCGGGCCGCCCGGCGCGGTGAGCGCGGCGCGGGCCGCCTCACGCAGGATTCGGCCCGCCTGCTCGGCGTCCGGCACGGTGGCGGCGTAGGCGGAGACCGCCGTCAGCATGCCGAGCTGGTCCTTGGTCTCGTGGATGAAACCGCGGCCGCTGCCCAGGAATTCGCTCTCCACCTGCCCGGTGATGTGCAGTACGGAGCTGCCCGCGCTGAGCGATTCGATCAGCGATCCGGCCGCGTTGCCGGCTCCCGTGCCGGTGGAGGTGAGCGCGCAGCCGAGGGTGCCGCGGGCACGTCCGTAGGCGTCGGCGGCGTTCACGGCGGACGCCTCGTGCCGTACGGGGACGAACCGCAGGTCACGGTCGACGGCCTCGACGAGCGGCAGGTTGTGCACGCTGACGATGCCGAAGACGGTGTCGATGCCGAGTTCGCGCAGGACGGTGACGAGGAGATCGCCTCCGTTGTCGTGTCGCATGGTGTCTCCTCAGAGGATGGAGCGGCCGACGCCGCCGCAGACGTCGATGCTGGTGCCGGTGATGTACGAGGCGCGGGGTGAGAGGAGGGCGAGGACGGCGTACGCGACCTCCTCGGCCCGGCCGAGGCGGCCGAGCGCGATGCCGCGGTCGGCGGCGAGTTCGGCCTGCCAGTCCTCGTATGTCATGCCGGAGTCCGCGGCGGCGTGGCGCCTGGTCCACTGGCCGGTGTCGATGAGTCCGAGGCAGACGGAGTTGACCCGGATGCCGTCGGCGGCCAGTTCGACCGACAGGGACTTGGAGAGGTTGAGGATGCCGGCGCGGGCGGCGCTCGTGGTGATCAGCCGGGGTTCGGGCTGTTTGGCGAGGACGGCGTTGATGTTGACGACGCTCGCCGTGCCGGAGGCGGCGAGGTGGGGGCGGGCCGCCTGGAGGGGGTTCAGCACCCCGGCGAACTTCAGCTCCAGCTCGTCGCGCCAGTCCTCGGCGGTGGAGTCGTCGAGCCCCTTCATGCGGGACTGTCCGGCGTTGTTGACGAGTCCGTCGACGGAGCCGAACTTCTCGGCCGTGCGGTGGACGAAGTCCCGTACGGCGTCGGCGTCCCGTACGTCGCAGACGCCGGTCAGCAGGCGGTCGTGGCCGGCGCCGAGGCCGGCTGCGGCCTTGGCCAGCCGGTCGGCGTCACGGCCGCAGGTCGCGACGCGCGCTCCCTCGTGCAGCAGGGCGCGGACCGTGGCCAGGCCGACGCCCGAGCTGCCGCCGGTGACAAGGATGGTGCGGTCGGCGAGGCCCAGATCCATAACTCGTGTCTCCTGGGGTTCAGTTCATGGTGAAGCCGCCGTTGACGGCGATCACCTGTCCGGTCAGATAGCGGGATTCCTCGGCCAGCAGGAAGGAGACGATCCCGGTGAGGTCGTCCGGCTGCTGCGGTCGGGAGATGGCCCGGTTCAAGCGGTAGAGGTCGTGGCGTCCGGCGGGCACCGCCTCGGTCGCCTCGCACTCGGTGAGCCCGGGGGCGACCGCGTTCACGGTGATCCCCTTGTCGCCGAGCTCGCGTGCCATGGCCCGGGTGAGGGCGATGACGGCGCCCTTGGAGGCGATGTAGTGGGCGAGGCGCGGGGAGCCGTACAGGGCGGCGTCCGATGCGATGTTGACGATCCGGCCGGGTGCCGCGAAAAGCGGGTACAGCGCCTTCGAGACCAGCCAGGGGCTGCGGGCGTTGACCGCCATCAGCCGGTCCCACACCTCGACGTCGAGGTCCTGGAACTCCTTGCCGCCGACGCCGTTGGCGAGGGCCGCGTTGTTGACCAGGCCGTACAGCGGGCCCAGTTCGCGCACGGCCACCGCCAGGGCGTCCACCGAAGCGGGGTCGGCGACGTCGCAGCGTACGAAGTGGGCGTCGATGCCCTCCGCGCACAGTGCCGCGACGGCGTGCTCGCCCCGCTCCCGTTCCAGTTCGGCGACGACGACCCGGAAGCCGTCGGTGCCTGCCCGGCGGGCCATGGCCAGTCCGAGGCCACGGCCCGCACCGGTGACGACGACGGTGCGTACGTCGGCCGGGGGCTGGTCAGCCACGGGTGACGCCGTGCATCGGCGAGTATGCGGGGTAGGTCGGCACCTGCGGCTTCTGCGTGCCGATGACCACGCAGAACAGGGCGTCGGTCTCTCCCTCGTTCTTGAGGGAACGGGTCACTCCGGCCGGGACGACGATCATGTCGCGGTAGCCCAGGGTGCGGTACTCGGCCTCGTCGGGGCCCCGGTGGATGCCGACCTTGACCTCGCCCTCCAGCACGAAGAAGGCTTCCTCGACGTCGTGGTGGGTGTGGGCCGGGCCCTCGGCGCCGGGCGGCAGCAGCATGTTGGAGAAGGTGAATCCGCCGGACGGGAGGATGCGGCTGTCGCTCTCGTGGTTGCCGGTGGCGCCCGACCCGACGTAACGGATCTGGCCGCGTCGGAACTGGGCGCCCGCCTTCTCCTGGAAGGAGAGAGTGTCGAAGTCGGCCACCCGCGAGGCCTTCGTGGCGATGAGGGAGTCGGTGTACGCGGACAGGTCGTCGCCGTTGTCGTACGCGTCGGTGGTCAGGGGCATGGCAGAGCTCCTACTCGGGGATGGAGGCGGTGATACGGAGGTGGGAGAGCACCCAGGCGTTGAAGTGCCCGGGCTGCTCCTGATTGGCCAGGTGACCGGCGTCCTTGACGATCACGTAGGCGGTCTTGTGGATGGCCCCGGCGATGGCCTGGCTCGCTTCGACGCCGGTGACCCGGTCCTGTTCGCCGCAGAGCACGAGGGTGGGTGCGGCGATCGAGGGAAGTTCGGGGCGCAGATCGGTGGAGGCCATGGACTCGGCGGCGTACGCGTAGCCGGGCAGCCGTACCGAAGCGGCCATGTTCTCGACGACTGCGCGCACCAGTCGGTCCGGTGCGTTCGGTGACACCAGGCGGGGACCGCGGGCTTCGGCGAAGGCCCGTGGGCCGAGCTCGGCCAGGTCGGTGGCGCGTGCCCGCATGCCCCGCGCCTTCTCCTCGTCCGTGCCCGAACCGGGGCTGGAGTCGGCGACGATCAGCGAGGCGACGAGCTCGGGGTGGCGGGTGGCGAGCCGCAGCGCGATCACTCCGCCCCAGGAGACGCCGAGGACGTGCGCGGTGGTGGCGCGTTCGCGGATGAGTGCGGCTGCCGCGTCCGCGTAGTCGTCGAGGCCGTAGGGGGCGGCAGGGTCGGCGGACTTGGCGTATCCCGGGGCGTCCCAGGCGACGACCCTCACGTACGAGGAGAGTTCGGCGAGCTGCGGGGCGAAGGCGGCCGACGAGGAGCCGATGCCGTGGAGGCACAGCAGCAGCGGCCCCTGGTCACCGGCCTCCTCGACGTGGATCGCGGTGTCGGCGCCGCTCACAGGATCTGCCCGGTCCGGCCGGCGAGCGCGGCGAGGCTGCGCAGGACGGCGTACGGCACCACCTGGCTGGTGGCGGGGTTGCCCGGGTCGGGCAGGTGGGCGACCTCGAAGCGGTACGAACCGTAGGCACCGGACGCCTCGATCACATGGCGGGTGCGGTGCGCCGCCGGGTCGGCGACGACCTGGACCCGCACAGCGTCCAGGTCACCGACGGCCAGCGCGACCGAGGCGGCCACGTTCGTGGACTTGGGAAACTTCACCGGCACTTCGCGTGCGGTGCCGGACATGACCTCGACCGGTCCGGTCGCGGTCCGCATCCGATGCAGCAACTCCTCGTCCATCCACGGCTGTTCGAGGGTGGAGGGCAGTTTGGTGGTGGTCAGCCTGACCTCGGTCAGCGGGCCGAACGAGCGGACCGCCTGGAGCAGATCGAGACCGCCGACCGCGCCACCGGTGAAGTACACCCGGCCGGGGCCGGCCGCGAGCAGCCGCTTGGCGAGCTCGTCGTCGGTCAGCGCGCCGGTGGAGGCGATCAGCAGATCGGTGCCGGACTCCAGGACCCGCGTGCCCCATTCGCGTACGACGCCCTGGCCTGCCGCTTCCACGATCAGGTCGCAGGTGTCCAGGGCCTCTTCGAAGGAGACCTGCCGGGCGGGCGCGGCCTCACCGAGCGGCCGGTTGTCGACGACGCACACCAGCTCCGCGCCCTTCACCTGCCCTTCGGTGAGGGCGGTGCCGACCACCCGGCCGATGGCTCCCCAGCCGACGATGCCGACTTTGCGTACGGTGCTCATGCTCCGGTCTCCTGGATGTCGAGGGAAGCGAGCGGGCCGGGGTCCGGCGCGCCCGCCATGTGGCAGCGGATCTCCTTCGACGGCGGCCCGGCCGTCCCCCACAGGTCCGAGAGGTCCGGCACCCTCCGCCACACACGGGCGATCCAGGCGTCCTCGACGATCTGGGCGACCTCGGAGGTGTACTCGCAGACCAGACCGGACGGGTCGGTGAAGTAGGAGAAGGTGTTGTTCCCCGGGCCGTGCCGGCCGGGGCCCCACTGGGGAGTGATGCCGTGGTGGCGCAGCCGCCCCAGGCCCCGCATGAAGTGGTCGACCGAGGTCATCTCGTACGCCACGTGGTTCAACGAGGTCCACTCGGCCTGGTTGAAGGCGATGCAGTGGTGGTCGGCGTTGCAGCGCAGGAACGCCATCTGGTGTTCGGACCAGTCGGAGACGCGGAGACCGAGGACCTCGCGGTAGAAGGTGACGGCGGCGTCGATGTCGGTGGTGTTGAGGACGGCGTGCGTCACTCCGACCGGCACTGCGCCGTCCCGGCCGCGCGGGACGACCGCCTCGACCTGGGCGCTGATCTCGATGAGACGCCCCTCGGGGTCGGTGAACCGCAGCCCGTAGCCGCCGCCCGCCTGGTCCAGCGGGCCGGGGCCTGCGACGGGGACGATGGAGCGCGCTTCGAGGCGCCGCGCCGCTTCGTCGACCTCGGCGGGGGTGGCGACGGCGAAGGCGATCCGGCCGAGGCCGACGCGGTCCCGTTCGGCGAGGTGGAGGACGTGGTGCTCGTCGCCCGTGCCGCGCAGCCAGCGGGCGCCGGTGTCGGACTCGACGGTCTCCAGGCCCCAGACCTCCTCGTAGAAGTCGGCGGTCTCGGTGAAGGCCGGGGTGTGCAGCTCGACGTAGCGCAGTGAGCGGAGCCGGGCGATCGGACCGGGGGGTGTTTGGTGCATCGGTCTCTCCAGACGGGCGGGCGGACTAGGGCCTGTCGTTTGGATCAGGCCGGATCAGGGAGCGGGGTCTGGTGCGTGCAGCTGCAAGGCGGAGGAGGGAGGCAACGCGGAGCGTTGGTGACTGACGACAACGCCACAGATGCGCGTGCCAGGCCCCGCGAGCCCGGCCTGATCCAAACGACAGGCCCTAGGTGGGGGCTGGTCAGGCGGCCCAGGGAAGCGGGTGGCCGGAGGTGCCCCAGTACAGGGACTTCTGGCGCTGGTAGGAGCGGATCGCGTCGCGGCCCTTCTCCGTGCCGAGGCCGCTGTCCTTCCACCCGCTGAACGGGGTGGCGGCACTGAACTGCTTGTAGGTGTTGATCCAGACGGTCCCCGCCTCGATCCGGCGGGCGAGCTGCCACGCGGCCCGCAGGTCCCGGGTCCAGATTCCGCAGGCCAGTCCGTACACGGAGTCGTTGGCCTGGCGGACCAGGTCGTCCTCGTCCTCGTAGGGCAGGGCGACCAGGACCGGGCCGAAGATCTCCTCCTGGCAGGTCCTGGAGGTGTTGGCGAGCCCGTCGAGGACCGTCGGCAGGTAATACGCGCCGTCCGCGTACCGCTCGCCCTCGGGCGCCGATCCTCCGCACAGGACCCTGGCCCCCTCGGAGCGGGCGAGGTCCACGTAGGAGGCGACGGAGTCGCGGTGGCGGTGGTGCACCAGGGGACCGACCTGGGTGGCCGGGTCCGTGCCGGGCCCGACGCGCAGCTTCGCCACGCGTGCGACGAGCTCGCCGACGAAGGAGTCGTAGATCTCGCGGGCCACGAAGAGCCGGGAACCTGCGATGCAGGACTGGCCGCTGGACGAGAAGATCCCGAACAGGACACCGGCCAGGGCCTGTTCGACGTCCGCGTCGGCCCGCACGATCGTGGGCGACTTGCCGCCGAGCTCCAGTGAGGCGGGGACCAGTCTCCGGGCGGCGGCCTCGGCGATGGACCGCCCCGTCTCCGTACCGCCGGTGAATCCGATGCGCGCGACGAGCGGGTGGCGCACGATGGCGTCGCCGACCACCCGGCCGCTCCCAGGCAGCACCGAAAGGAGGGCGGTGGGCAGGCGGAACTCGTCGAGTGCCCGGGTGATCAGCCGGCCGAGTGCCAGCGAGACGAGCGGGGTCCAGGCCGCGGGCTTGAGCAGGACGGCGTTCCCTGCGGCGAGGGCGGGGGCGATCTTCTGGGCGTCGCTGGCCACGGGCGAGTTCCAGGGGTTGATCGCACCGACGACGCCGAGCGGTTCGTGCAGGCTCATCGTGACGTACGGGCCGCGGGAGGGTGTGAGCGTGTCCTCCGCCGTCTCCAGTGCGGCGCCCATGTAGCGGAAGGTGCCTGCCGCGCTGAGCGCGAGGGCCCTGGTCTCGGTGAGGGTCTTGCCGGTGTCGGCGGTCTGCAGAGCGGAGAGCTCGTCGGCCGCCTCCTCGGTCAGCTCGGCGATGCGGTACAGCAGCCGGGAGCGTTCGTGGGCGAGCAGATCACGCCAGGCGGGGTCGGCCACCGCCCTGGCGGCGGCCTCGGCCGCCTCGGCGACCTCCTCGGCGGAGGCGGAGTGGACGGTGGCGAGCAGGCGCCCGGTCGCCGGGTCGACCGTGTCGACGGGATCGCCGGCGCCACGTCGCCACTGGCCCGCGATCAGGATGTCGGTGGGGAACTGCGGCACGGGTGGACCTCCGGGCGAGGCGGCGGGAAGGGGGCGGATGCGGGGACGGGCTCGGGCCTCTGCCGCCATCCGGAACTGCTGAAGTGCTAGGAATCTAAGCGCTTAACTATCTCGGCACAACCCCCCGGGTCGAAATCGTTGCCCGCATTCCCTTGAGCTGAGCCCCGTCGGCGCCGACGATGGAGCGCAGGTTGCCAGAAACGAGACTCCTAACCGCTTAACCATTGACCACTTAGATAACTGCCCCTACTGTCTCGGCAACCCCACTGCCCGCGGAAGGATCCCCTCCATGACGACTGTGGCCGGCAAGCCAGCACTCGGCGGCTCCATAGCCGCGAGACTTGAACGACTGCCGCACTCCCGCTGGCACATCAAGGTCCGGTTCCTGATCGGCGCCGTCACGTTCTTCGAGGCGTTCGACCAGCTGCTGGCCGCCTCCGCGCTGCCCGTCCTCATGAAGGAGTGGAACCTGTCCACCGGGCAGGCCACCTTCGCCGTCACCTCGGCCTCCATCGGCATGCTGCTCGGAGCCCTGGCCGCCGGCTGGCTGGGCGACCGGATCGGCCGGGTGCGCACTGTCGCCCTGGGTGTCGCGATCACCGGCCTCGCCAGCCTCGCCGTGGCCCTCTCCGGCAGCATCGAGACCTTCTCGCTGTTCCGGTTCGTGCAGGGACTGGGCATCGGCGGTGTCGTGCCCGTGGCGGCCACGTACATCAACGAGATCGCCCGCTCCGACAAACGGGGCCGATTCGTCCTGCTCTACGAGATGATCTTCCCGGCCGGACTCGCAGCCGCCACCCTGCTCGCCGTGTGGGTGGTCCCCAACTTCGGCTGGCGCGCGATGTTCGTCGTCGGCACGCTGCCCGTCCTGATCGCCGCGCTGCTCCCCCGCCACGTCGAGGAGTCGCCGCGCTGGCTGCTGGCCCGAGGACGTACGGCCGAGGCGGAAGCGGCGATCTCCCGTATCGAGGCGGAGGTGGCCCGCGCCACCTGCGAGGAACTGCCCGCGCCCGCCCCCGCGTCGAGCATCCCCGAGGAGACGCCCCAGGGCCGCCTCGCCGACCTCTTCCGGGGTCGCTATCTGCGGCGTACGGCGGTGCTGTCGGGTCTCTGGTTCGTCGCGTACTACGTCAACCACGGCATCTCCACCTGGCTGCCGTCGCTCTACACCAAGCAGTTCGGTCTCGACCTGACCACGGCGCTCGTCTACACACTGCTCAGCAACGTCACCGGTCTGCTCGGCACCTTCGTCGTGGCCATGCTGGTCGACCGCATCGGCCGCAGGCCCGCGCTGATGGGCGCACTCGTCGGCACCATGCTCTCCCTGGGCGTGCTGGCCCTGGCCGGGGCCACCTCGGGCGTACAGGTCGCGGTCTTCGCGTCCTGTACGACCTTCTTCCTGTACGCGGTCAACGCGGGGCTCTACCTCTACTCACCCGAGCTCTACCCGACGCACAACCGCGCCAAGGGCGCGGCGTTCGGCGGGCTGTGGAACCGGATCGGTGTGATCCTCGGCCCGGTGACGGTCGGCGCGATCCTCGGGGCGGGCGGCAGCCTGACCCTGGTGTTCGCACAGCTCGCCGCGGTGGCCGCGGTGGGCGCTGTGATCGCCTGGTTCGCCGTGGAGACCAAGGGCAGGACGCTGGAGGAGCTCAACTCCTGATCCCGGCGATGATCCGCCGGACAGGCCCTAGAGTCCGGACGCCACGGTCAGGCCGTCGAGTACCGCTTCCTCGACGGTGCGCGGGGTGACGCAGTCGCCGATGGCGAAGACGCGGTCGGCCGGGATGCCGAAGGCGGCCGGGTCGAGGTCGGTGACCGGGGCGTGGCCCTGGGCGAGTACGACACCGGCGATGCCTTCGAGCAGCACCGGCTCCTCGGTCAGGGTGTGCTGGAGGTAGACGGTGTCGCTGTCCGCACCGTAGAGCCGCACGTTGGGCACGATCTTGATCCGGGCCCGGACGGCCTGGGCCACCATGGCGGAACGCACGTACTGCTGGAGGTGCTCGCCGGCCGCGAATCCGGTCACGCAGAGTGTCACCTTCCTGCCCAGTTCCGCGAGCTGGAGGGCGACGCCCAGGCCGATCCAGTCACCGCGCCAGTCCGCCACCACGATCCGTCCTCGCGGCACCTCCTCGCCGCGGATCACCGACCAGGCGTCGAGCACCACCGGGTCGTCCATCAGCTCCAGCCCGGGGCGCCGGGGCAGCGCTCCGGCAGCGAGGACCACCGCGTCCGGTGCCGCGGCGGCGAGGACCTGGGCGTCGACCCGGGAACCCGTGTGAATACGGGCTCCCGCCCGGCGCGCCTCGCCCTCCAGGTTGGTGATCACGCCTCCGAACTCGGCACGTCCGGGCAGCTGTTCGGCGAGCAGCACCTGACCGCCGAGGCGCCGGCCCGCTTCGTGCAGCTCCACCTCGTGGCCGCGTTCCGCTGCCACTGCCGCCGCCTTGAGACCGGCGGGTCCGCCGCCCACCACCAGCACTTTCCTACGTCGTGTGATGGCCGCCAGGACCGCGAAGCGGCGTTCCCGCCCGGTCTCCGGGTGCTGGATGCAGGAGATGGGGTGCCCGAGCTGGAAGTGGCCGATGCACGCCTGGTTGCAGCCGATGCAGGCGCGGATTTCCTCGGTCCTGCCCTGCTCGGTCTTGGCGGGCAGGTCCGGGTCGCAGATCAGCGCCCTGGTCATCGCGCAGGCGTCGGCCTGGCCGCTCGCGATGATCTGCTCGGCCTCCTGCGGCTGGTTGATCCGGCCTGCCACCATCACAGGGACGCCCACCGCGGCACGTACCTTCGCGGACAGCGGGGCGGTGTATCCGGCGGGCCGGAACATGGGTGGGGCGATGTGCTCGGCGCCGGACAGGCTGGACGAGCTGCCGGCGCACACCGAGACGTAGTCGAGCAGCCCTTCGGCATCGAGCTGGGCGACCGACTCCAGTACCAGCTCGGTGTCCAGGCCGTCGTGGCTCAGTTCGTCGCCCGAGATGCGCAGGCCCACGGCGAAGCCGGGCCGGGCCTGTTCCCGGGCACTGAGCAGTGCCTCGCGCAGGAAGCGCAGCCTGCCCTGCCGGTCGCCGCCCCAGCCGTCGGTGCGGACGTTGACGTGGGGGCTGAGGAACTGCGCGGGCAGGTAGCCGTGGCTGGCGACGACCTCCACGCCGTCGAGTCCGGCCTCGCGCAGCCTGCGGGCCGCCTGGCCGTAGCCGATCACCACCTCGCGGATCTCCGCATCCGTCATGGCGCGCGGCATGACGTGGAAACGCTCGCTCGGGGTGGCGGAGGGCGCCCAGGCCACCGGAGCCGTGCCGTCCTCGGACTCCAGGATCTCGCGGCCGGGGTGGAACAGCTGGCCGAAGACCTTCGCCCCGTGCCGGTGCACCGCCTCCGCCAGCCGGGCGTAGCCGGCGACGCACTCGTCGTCGGTCGCCATCAGCACATGGTTCGTGTAGCGGGCGGACTCGTGCACGCCGGAGACCTGGAGCACGAGCAGTCCCGCACCGCCCGCGGCGCGGGCTTCGTGATAGGCGATCAGGTCATCGGTGACCGCGCCGTCCCTGGCCAGGACCGTGTCGTGGCCGGAGGACAGGATGCGGTTGCGCACCCTGATGTCACCTATCCGCAGCGGACTGAACAGGTGCGGGAACTGTGCTGTCACGGAACGTCCTTCCTCGGTCCTGCGTACGTGTCACCGCGCCGGCGGCCCGGCCGTCAGCGCAGCGTGATATGCGGCTCGAACGCGTCGAGCAGCAGCTCACGCATCCGCGTCACGGACATGTCCCCGTTCCCCGCAAGTACCTGGATGGCCAGGCCGTCCGCCAGGCCGGTGAACCGGCTCGTCAGCGCCTCCGCGTCGGCGTCCGTGGCCAGGCCCCCGTCCTGGCAGGCATGCACCAGGTCGAGCACCGTGCGCCGCCACCGCGCATAGATGTCGCGCTGGCCTTCCCGCAGGGCGGGGTCGACGATCGCCTCGTTCCACGACTGCACCCACACCGACCACTCGTCGCGGTCCTCGTCGCCGGTGATCAGCTGGACCTCGATCAGCCTGCGCAGCTTCTCGGCCGGGCTGTCCGTCTCCCGGAACTCGGTTTCGAGGCGTTGGTGGAGCCGGTCGGCGTAGTGGAGCAGGGCGGCGCGCAGAGCGTCGCCCTTCGTCGGGAAGTGGTAGTGCACGGTGCCCGTGCTGGTCCCGCAGGCGCGGGCGATGTCGGCGACCCGGACCCGGTGGAAGCCGCGGCGGGCGATGAGGCGTGCCGTCGCTTCGAGGATCTGGGCCTTGCGGACGTCCGCGTCCACCGCGTTGGCCCGGCGGCGCGCGTCCGGGCCCGCAGGGTCCGCGGCGGCGGCCGGCGGGCGTCCCTGCCCGGTACGCAGGTAGCGCAGTGACACCTTGCCGGCCCGTGCGACGGCGGCCAGTTCGTGGTCGGCGAAGCGGCGGCTGCCGTTCAGGGACTTGGACAGCGCGGTGGGGTCCATACCGATGCGTTCGGCGAACCCGCGCTGGCTGACCGGCGCCGACCCCACGACCAGACGTACGCGCTCCGCCACCGCTCCCGCCTCGTCCGCCTGCCGCGCCGACGTCATCGGGCCGCGTCCTTCCGCAGGGATGCGAGGACTTCGTCGGCGGCCCGGTAGCCCGACGACACGGCGCCGTCGATGTAGCCGTTCCACCGCGACGCGGTCTCCGTCCCCGCCCAGTGCAGCGTCCCGGTCGGCTCCCGCCAGCCGTGTTCGCCGTAGGCGCTCCATCCGCCGGGTGTCAGGTACGCCTCGTAACCGCCCCGGGCGAACGGGTCCTGGGTCCAGATCTTCTCGGTGTAGTCGCGGGGGTCCCCGGCCCGCGTTCCGGCCACGGAGACGAGGCTGCGCAGTACGGCGGTCCTGCGACCGCCCTCGTCCAGGGCACTGAAGCGGTCCAGACGGTCGCCGTAGACGAATCCGACGAGGATGCCGCACGAGCCGTCGTCCGGAGAGTTGTCGAACACCACCCCGACCGGCCCGTCGTCGTACAAGGTCGCCACGCCCGAGAGCCCAGAATCCCGCCAGAACGGAGTGTCGTAGACGGCATGGATCTTGGCGGCGCGTCCCATCGGGCTGTGCGAGAGCCAGCCGTCCCGGCTCTCGGGAAGCGGTGGCGTGAAGCCCATGGCGCGTACGGCGTGCGGGGGCACGGCCACGATCGCCCGGCGGGCCCGGATCACTGCGGATTCCGTGTGGACGCGGACGCCTTGGGCATCGAACTCGATCGCCCGCACCGGATCGGCGAGGCGGACGCGCTCCGCCAGCAGTGCCGCGACGGAACGGGCCGGTCCGGCCGCACCCTCGGTGAACCGGCTGTCCTGGGCACAGCCGCGGGTCTCCATCAGCTGCTCGAAGCCGCCGGCCGCGGCGATGTAGAACAGCACGTGGAAAAGTGAGATGTCGTCAGGCTCCGTGCACCACAGTCCTTGCACCGCCAGATCGAGCCGGCGCAGGGCGTCCGCGTCATCGGTCTGTGAGCGGAAGAAGGACTGCGCCGTCAGGGCGTCCCACTCCGCGAAGCGGGCCGTGCGCCACGGGCGGTCGGTGTCCACACCGCGGGCGAGTTCGTCCAGGACTTCCGTCACGCGGACGTACTCGGCGATGCCCGGTCCTTCGGCGGGTGCCGCGCCCGTGTAGGGGACTTGGCAGCCGTCGTGCCACACCTCGATGTGCCTGCCCTTCTCCCAGGTCGGGAACGTCCGGCAGCCGAATCGCGAGGCGAGCTCGACCAGACTTGTCTGCGTGGGGCCGACCCATTGGCCGCCGTGATCGAGGACCACGCCGTCGGCGCGGGTCTGCGTCAGGACCCGCCCGCCGATCCGGTCGGCGGCCTCGACCAGGGTGAAGTCGACGCCGTTGTCGTAGAGTCGGAGCGCCGCGGCGAGGCCGGCGTACCCGCCGCCCACCACAACGACCTCGGTTTCGCTCAGGTGCTTTCCGCTCGTTCTCTCCATACCCCGAGAGGATGAGGCAACACTGACGGACCCGTCAATGGTTGCGATGGGTCGAATGAAACGGGGCCACCGAAGTCAGCGGGGCCCACCGAAGTCACCGACCGGTCGTCAGGTCCTCGCGTGCGATGCCCAGTTCACGGACGAGCGCGTCGTCCACCCATTCCAGCATCGCGGCCCGGCTGAGAGACGCCTTGTAGGAGGTCATCTGGACGGCCAGTCCGTCCAGCAGCGCGGTCAGGCGCCATGCGGCGTCCGCGGGGTGGTCGCACTCGAACTCCCCTGCCGCCGCGCCCTCCGCGACGACCTCGGCGATCGCCGCTTTCCACTGCTGGTCGAGGTCATGGGTGACCTTCCTCAGCGCGGGTTCGCGCAACGAGGCCGCCCAGCCCTCGATCCACAGAAGCCAGCCCTTGGACTGTCCGGTCGGCGCGTACCAGCGCACCGCCGAGCGCAGCCGGGTCGTCGCGTCGGCGCGGGGTTTGCTCAGCAGTTTGCGCAGGTGGGCGAGGTCTCCCTGCGCGGCGTGGGCAAACGCCTCGGCGACGAGCAACTCCTTGGTGGAGAAGTGGTAAAGCACCAGCGAACTGCTGACTCCGAGCACCGAGGCCACGTCCGCGATACGCACGTGGGACACACCGCGGGCCTCGATCTGCTCGACGGCGACGCGCAGGATCTCCTCGCGCCGCTCTTCCGCGCTCAACCGGATTCTGGCCACGGCTTTACCCTACACAGCTCTTGACAGCCCGGTGTGGCCGGACTCACAGTGCATGCTACTGACTGGCTGTTCAGTCAACAGCTGTGCCGCGCCTGTACGAGAACCCTCCCCCGTGCCGCCGTAGGAGTCCCCCTGTGACCCAAGCACCTTCCACCACGAGCAGGGCCGAAGAGCCCTCCTCCGAAACCCCCGACCTCTCCGAGGGCTGGAGCGAACAGCGCGGCAGGCTCCGCAAGGAGCTGCGCCGCTTCGACGTCCTGCTGTTCCTCATCTGCACCCTCGTCGGCCTCGACACCATCGGTTCCGTCGCTGCGCAAGGTCCGCAGGGACTGACCTGGATGGCCATCCTCGCGGTCCTGTTCTTCCTCCCCTACGGCCTCCTCGTCGCCGAGCTCGGATCCGCCTTCCCCGTCCAGGGCGGCCCGTACGTCTGGACGCGGCTCGCCTTCGGCCGGCTCACCGCGGGCCTCAACCAGGTCCTGTACTGGATCTCCAACCCGGTCTGGGTGGGCGGGAGTCTGTGCATCCTCGCGCTCACCACCTGGGAGGAGTTCTTCACCCCGCTGCCCGGTCTGTGGAAGTACGCCGCCGGACTGGTCTTCATCTGGGCGGGCGCCCTTGCCGTCGTCCAGTCCGTCCGGGTCGGCAAGTGGGTGCCGATCGCCGGAGCCGTCGCGCGCATCGCGCTGCTCGGCTTCTTCCTCGTCTCGGTCGTCGTCTTCGCCTTCCAGAACGGTGTGCACGCCCTGCCCGCAGGCGAGTTCACGCCGACCTACGTCGGCTTCGTCGCTCTCGTCCCCGTCCTGATCTTCAACTACGTCGGATTCGAGCTGCCCAGCTCCGCCGCCGAGGAGATGCGCAACCCGCGCCGCGACATACCGCTCTCCATCCTGCGCTCCGGCTTCGCCGCACTGCTGCTCTACGGCGGCCCGATCCTCGGCATCCTCTTCGTCCTGCCCAGTGACAGGATCGGCAGCCTCGGTGGCTTCATCGACGCCTGCAAGTCCGTCTTCACGGTCTACGGAGGCTCCATCGCCGCCGACGGCACGGTCACCCTCACCGGCGCCGGCGCGGTGTCCGGCGGCATCGCCGCAGCGGGCCTCATCATCGGCCTGCTGACCTCCGGTGTCACCTGGGCGATGGGTGCGCACCGCGCCCAGGCCGTCGCCTGCGCGGACGGCGCCGGTCCTGCCTGGCTCGGCACGATCTCGGAGAAGTACGGCACGCCGGTGCGGGTGAACCTGCTCTCCGCGGTCCTGGCGTCCCTCCTGTTCGTGGTCGCCCTGAACCTCTCCGGGGGCGACGGCGAGAAGTACTTCGCCGCGGGCCTCGGCCTGACGATCTCGACCACCTTCATCTCGTACGTCATCACCTTCCCCAGCCTGGTGGTGCTGCGCCGGAAGTACCCGGACACCCCGCGCCCGTACGCCGTGCCGGGCGGACGCCTCGGCGTGTGGACGGTCACCGCCCTCTCGACCGGCCTGGTCGCCTTCACCGTGGTCGTGCTGATCTGGCCGGGCTTCGGGGTGGGCTGGTTCGGTACGGAGGGCTCCGCCGCCGACTCACTGCCGGAGGCTTTCGCGGGCCAGCGCCTCGCGTACACGCTGAGCCAGGTCGTACCCCTGCTGATCATCGCGGGGATCGGCCTGGCCTTCTACGCCCTGGGCGCGAAGACCCGCCGCACCAAGCGCTGAGGGCACGCGGTCAAGGGGGCGGCCCTCGGGCCGCCCCCTTGGTGTGCCGCCGGACAGGCCCTAGACGCTCGTACGCCCGTACACCTGCTTGCCCAGCCACTGGCCGCCGTCCACCGTCAGGCACTCGCCCGTCAGGTACGACGCCCGGTCGCCCAGCAGGAACAGCGAAGCGTCCGCGATCTCCGCCGGGTCGGCGAACCGGCCCGCCGGGACCGTGGCGAGGACCTCCTCACGCGCCTCCGGCGTGGCCCACAGGGCCGCGCCCGCCCCCTCCGTCTCCGTCGGACCGGGGGCGATGCAGTTCAACCGGATGCCCAGCGGGGCGAGTTCCACCGCGAGTGTCCGGGTCATGGCCAGCACCCCGGCCTTGGCGGCGGCCGAGTGGACGGTCCCCGGGTGGCCGTGCCACGCGTAGGAGGCGATCACCGACAGGACCGAGCCGCCCGTGCCCTGCTCGCGCAGTCTGCGGGCGACGGCCCGGGTGCAGTAGTACGACCCGTTGAGGACGATGTCCACCACGGCCCGCCAGCCGCCCGGGGACAGGTCGATGCCCGGCACGACGAAGTTACCGGCCGCGTTGTTGACGAGACCGTCCAGTCGGCCGAACCGCTCCGCCGCAGCCGTCACCAGCGCGTCGACGGCGTCCGGGTCCCGCACGTCCGTCGGAACCGCGAGCGCCTCGCCGCCGGCCTTCTCGATCAGGGCGACGGTCTCCTCCAGCCGTTCCGGGGTACGGCCCGCCACGGCGACCCGCGCGCCCTCCCCGCTCAGTGCGAGCGCGATCGCGCGGCCGATGCCGCTGCCGCCTCCCGTCACGATGTACGTACGGTCCGCGAAGCGGCCAAATTCCGAGGTCATGTCAGCACTCCATGGGCATCGAGGGCGACCGCGCCGCCCGGGTGGACGAGCAGAGGATTGACTTCGAGCTCGGCGAGCTCGGGGTGTTCGACCGCCGCCCGCGCCAGTGCGCACAGCGCGTCGGCGGCGGCGTCCAGATCGACGGCGGGGGCGCCCCGCCAGCCGGTGAGCAGCGGTGCGTGCCGGAGCGCGAGCAGCAGGTCGCGGGCACGCCGCCGGGTAAGGGGGGCGAGGGTGAGCGCCGTGTCGGCGAGCAGCTCGGCGGTGACCCCGCCGAGGCCGACCATGGCGACGGGCCCGAACGCCGGGTCCCGCCGTACCCCGGCGATGAGTTCGACGGAGTGCGGATGGACGGCCATCTCCTCCACCGCGTAGCGGGTGGCGCCGGTGGAGTGACGCATCCGGGCGAAGGCGGTGCGCAGCGCGGACTCGTCGGCGATGCCCAGGGCCACCCCGCCCGCCTCGGTCTTGTGGGCCAGGCCCATCGCCTTGAGAGCGAGCGGGTATCCGGTGCGGCGGGCAGCAGTGACCGCCTCGTCGGCCGTGGTGACGAACTCGGCGGCGGGGAAGGCGAGTCCGTGGGAGGCGAGGAGGGTGCGGACGGTCTCGTAACCCCCGTCAGGGACGGGGCGAGGTGCAGGGGCCGGTAGCGTCGGGGGCTCCATCGGTACCGTCCGGGCCGACCGCGCCGCGTGTGCCAGGGCGGTCGCGGCCTGCTCGATGCGCTCGTAGACCGGTACGGCTTGTTCGCGGAGCACTGTGAGGGCCGGGGTGTCGCGGGCCATGGTGTGGACCACGAGCAGCCGTCCGGAGTCCCGTGCGGCCTCCGCCATTTCCCGGGCGACCTCGCATTCCTGGCGGGCCTGGCCGGGGTTCGCGGCGGCGTAGTCACCGAAGTAGCCGGTGAGCAGGGTGGCATCGGTGTCGCCGCCGTCGAGCAGCGCCCGGGTGATGCGGGCGTAGTTGCGCAGGTCGGACTCGCCCGCGCCCGCGAGGTCGACAGGGTTTCCGCATCCGGCCCGGCCGGGGAGGTGTCCGGCGACGGCGGCCCGGGTGGCCTCGCCGAGGACGGGGACGTCGAGCCCGCGGGCGGCCAGCGCGTCGGCGGCCAGCGCGCCCTGGCCCCCGCTGTCGCCGACGACGGCGACACGCAGGGCTCGCGGGGATCCGGGCTCCGCGGGGTGTACGACGGCCGGCGCCACGGCCCCCGTCGCCGTGTGCCCCGGGTGGTGGCTCGCGGCCGTCAGGAGCACGGCCATGTCGACCAGTTCGCCCGCCGAATCCAGCAGCAGCGCCCCCGCGTCGCGGCAGACCGCCTCCACCACGGCCCTGGCGCTCACCAGCGCGCCCGTGTGCGAGGCCGCCGCACGGCCGGACGCCTCACTGCGGCCGAGCGTCAGCAGCAGCACAGGTTTGCCCGCCTCGTGCGCGGCGGTCAGGGTGCGGGCCAGGCGCCGCCCGTCCCGGAAGTCCTCCACGTAGGCGGCGACCACGCGTGTCGCGTCGTGGGCGATCAGCGCGTCGAGCGCGTCGGCCGCGTCGATGTCGCGCTGGTTGCCGAGCGAGACGAAGCGGGAGAAGCCCTGACCGGCCCGTGCGAGAAGTCTGCCGATCTCGAGTGCGAGGTTGCCGCTCTGCGACACGAGTCCCACCGAGCCTGCCGGGAAGTCGCCCCAGCTGAGCCTGAGTTCAGTGGTCGTGTCGACGACGCCCATGCAGTTGGGGCCGAGCAGGCGCCCGCCGTGCGCGGTGACGAGGGCGGCGAGTTCCCGTTCCTCCTCCGGGTCGGCCCCGCCGGATGTGATCACGGTGAAGCACCGCGCGCCCGCCGCGAGTCCCTCGACGACGACCGGCCGTACGTGCCACGGCGGCACCGCCACGACGACCTGTTCGGGAACGGTGGACAGGGAGCCGAGGTCAGGCAGGAAGGGTATGCCGTCGAGGCCGCCGCCCCGCTGGTTGACGAGGTGGACGGTGCGCCGGGAACGTCCGGCGAGGGCGCCGGAGGCCAGCCAGTAGCCCCATTTGGCCGGGTTGGCGGAGGCACCGACGACAGCGACGGAGCGCGGGTCGAAGAGGGCGTCCAGGCTCATGCGTACCAGCCGAAGCGTTCGGCGATCACCGGCAGACGGTCGGCGACGACGCCGTGCGCCGCGGCGCGCGGGGTGGTCCCGTCGAGCTCGGCCCGCGTCAGTACCTGCTCGACCAGGGCGCGCATGGAGCGCCGGATGTGCGCGAACGCCTCGTCCGCGTCCGCTTCGACGTCGCCGAAGAGCGTCCACCACCACCAGGCGTTGGTAGCGGAGTTGACGACCACGTCCGGCAGTACGGTGATCCCGCGCGCCGTCAGCAGTTCCTCGGCCGCCGGCAGTACCGGCATGTTGGCCGCCTCGACGATCCAGCGGGCCGTGACACGGGCCTGGCCGGCCGTGTCGATGGCGTACGAGACGGCGGCCGGGACCAGTACCTCCGCGTCCGCGGACAGCCAGGCGTCCCCGGGCAGTTCGGTGTCGCCCGCGCGCAGGGCGGCGCGGTCCACCGTTCCGTACGTGTCGCGCGCGGCGAGCAGCGCCTCCACGTCCAGGCCCTCCGGGTTGGCGATCGTCCCCTTGACGTCTGCCACGGCGACCACCTTCAGCCCGGCCCGCGACAGGAAGCGGGCGGTCGCCCCGCCCATGGTGCCGAAGCCCTGGACGCTGATCCGCGTGCCCTCGTAGGGGACTCCGGCACGGTCCAGCGCCGTCAGCACCGACTCGGCGACCCCGCAGCCGCCCGCCAGCTCGTCGAGACCGATGCCGTCCACCTCCACGGCGAAGGCGTCGGCGAGCCGGCGCCGGGCGGCGGCCTCGTCGTCGAGCAGCGGGTAGACGGCCTGGATCGAGGAGACCAGACCGGCTTCGGCCGCCGCCCTGTCGACGAGGTCCTGGGTGAGGCCGAGGTCCTCTCCTGTGGTCCAGAAGCACTCGATGTGCGGGCGCATCGCCCGCAGGTAGCGCACCAGCACCCCGTACGCCTCGGGGTCGTGCGGGTCGCAGTCGATGCCGCCCTTGGCCCCGCCGAGCGGTATGTACCGGCCCTCGGGGTTGTAGTGCAGGGCCTCCTTCATCGTCATGCCCCGGGCCAGTCCGGCGACCTCGGCGAGGGTGCAGCCCGCGCGCATCCGCAGGCCGCCGCTGGACACGCCGCGTACCAGCCGGTCGATCACCAGATGGCCCTGGCGGCCGGTGACATGATCCGTCCAGGTGAGGGAGATCAGAGGGTCGGTCGTCATCGGGAGGTCTCCTCGGGCACGGTGATGATGGTGGGTCCGGTGGTGTTCAGTGCGTCGGCCAGGGCGTCGGCGAGCTCCTCCGGCGTACGGACCGTCGTGCCGTGCCCGCCGTAGGCACGGGCGAGCGCGGACAGGTCGACGGGCGGCAGGCCGACGGCCGTGGGGATGTCCCCGCGGGCCGCCATCTCCTCCCGGATCTCGCCGTAGCCGCCGTTGTCGAACACCACGACGGGGAGCGGGAGGCGGAGCTGCGCGGCGGTGGCGAGCTCCTGCACGGAGAACTGCAGACCGCCGTCGCCGCTCAGCGCGACGACCTGCCGCGTTGGGCAGGCGGTCTTCGCGCCGATCGCGGCGGGCAGGGCGTAGCCGAGGGTGCCGAATCCGGTGGGGTGCAGATAGCGGCCACGGGGGCCCAGGGGCAGATGGGGCAGTGCCCCGTAGTAGCAGCACTGGGCGCTGTCGGAGGTGATGACGGCGTCCTCGGCGAGCACGCGGCGCATCGCCCGCAGGTACGGCAGCCAGCGCGCGTCCCGGGTGCGGGTCTCGTCGTCACGCGCGGCGCGCAGCGCCGTCACGTCGGCGGGTGCGGCCGTCTTGCTCGGTTCGGCTTCGTGCCCCGGTTCAGCTTCGTGTCCCGGTTCGGCTTCCTGTCGCGGTCCTCCCTCCCGGTACGCGGCGAGGAGCGCGTCCAGCACGGCCCGCGCGCCGCCCACCAGGGCAAGGTCCGCCGGGAGCCCCCCGTACATCTGGGCGGGGTCCACATCGACGCGGATCAGGGTGCCCGTCAGGGCCGGCAGCGGTCCCCAGACGTCGGATTCGGCGAGCTCCGTGCCGACGGCAAGGATCACGTCGCGGTCCGCCAGCCACTTCTGCACGGCAGGGCTGTGCAGGGACACGCCCAGTGACAGCGGATGGCGTTCGTCCACGACGCCCTTGCCGTTGGCGGTACTCACCACCGGCGCCCCCAGCTCCTCGGCGAGCGCCAGACAGGCGGCATCCGCTGCCCGTGACCCTCCGCCCAGGACCAGCACCGGGCGGCGGGCCCCGCGCAGGACTTCGACCGCCTCCCCCACCAGCGCCTGATCCGGGACCGGGGGTCCGGCGGGCGGCGCGAGTCGTACCGCGCCCACCGGCTCCACCGCCTCCAGGAGGTCGAGCGGCACCTCGATGTGTACGGGCCGTGGCCGCTGGGCGCGGAAGAGGGTGAAGGCCCGCGCCACCGCCGCGCCGATCTCGTCGACCGACCCCACCCGGTGGCTGAAGGCCGCGACACCGCGCATCGCCTCCGTCTGGCTGCGCATCTCGTGGAGGAGGCCGGTGGACTGGCGGGGGTGGCGCAACGGCATGCCGGGCGAGACGACGAGCAGCGGCACGCTGTCGGAGTATGCCTGGCCAACCGCCGCCGCGATGTTGAGCAGAGCGGGGCCGGTGGTGGTGATCGCGACACCGGGCCGGCCGCTCACCCGGGCGTACGCGTCGGCCGCGTACCCCGCGCCCTGTTCGTGACGAGGCGTCACATGCTTGATGCCGTACGGCTGGAGATGCCGGTAGATCTCGAGGTTGTGCGTGCCCGGGATACCGAAGGCATGGGCGACACCGTGCGCGGCGAGCGCGCGCGCGACCGCCTCACCACCGGTGAGCGACGTCGGGGTCATCACAGGCCCCTCGAAATCACGAGCCGCATGATGTCCGACGTGCCTTCCTCGATCTCCTCCAGCTTGGCGTCCCGCATCCACTGCTCCACCGGGTACTCACGCGAGTACCCCCAGCCTCCGAGCGTCTGCACCGCCGCCCATGTGCAGTACGCGGCCGTCTCCGAGGCCGACAGCTTGGCCATGGCCGCCTCGGTCGTCGCGGTCAGGCCCGCGTCGAGGCGCTTGGCCGCGCGCCAGGTCATCAGCCGGGCCTGTTCGATACGGGTCCGCATGTCGGCCAGCCGGAAGGCCACCGCCTGGTGCTCGATGATCGGCTTCCCGAACTGTTCGCGGGTACGGGCGTAGTCACGGGCGTACTCGTACGCGGCCCTCGCCACGCCTGTCGCCGCCGCACCCAGTACGACACGCGAGATGTCGAAGGTCCCCATGAGCCCCTGAAAGCCCTGCCCCTCCTCGCCGAGCCGGTTCTCCTCGGGCACGAAGGCGTCGGTCAGAAACATCTCCCGGCAGACGATGGCACGCTGCCCCATCTTCCGCATGGGCTCGCCGAAGGTCACCCCGGGAGTGCCCTTGCGGAGGAGGAAGGCGGTCACGCCCCGGGAGCGCTGCGCCGGGTCCGTCTTGGCGAACACGACGTACTGCCCGGCCTCCCCCGCGTTGGAGATCCACGCCTTCTGGCCGTTGAGCAGGTATCCCCCGTCGGTGCGGGTCGCCGTCGTCACGATGGACGCGGCGTCGGAGCCCGCGCCGGGTTCCGTGGTGGCCAGGGCGGTCATCGGGGTGTCGGGGCCGGTCAGCGGGGTGAGCCAGGTCCGCTTCTGGTCCTCGGTGCCGAGGGCGAGCAGCGGGTCGGCGAAGAAGCCGTTGGAGCAGAGCAGATTGCCGATGCCGAGGTCACCGACGCAGAGCTCCTCCTGCACCAGGCACTGGGTGAAGACATCGGTGAAGCCACCGCCCCCGTACTCCTCGGGAAGCATGAAGCCGGTGATGCCGACCTTCGCGGCCTTGTGCCACAGGTCCCAGGGCGTCTCGACATCGGCCTCGTCCACGGCACGCGCCCGCGGGCGGATCTCGTCGCGGGCGAAGGCCCGGGTGAGCTCGACGATGCCGCGCTGCTCGGGGGTGAAGGGAATCAGCTCGGTGGGCAGGTCGGACATGGTGCCTCCAGATGCGGTCGGCAACGGCTGGTACTGACTGAACCAACAGTCAGTATCGGGAGCCGCGAGCGGCGCTGTCAACGCGTTCGTCCAATGCCTTCGAGAACTGCGCGGCCCGTCCCCCAGCTGTGCTCCATCCCCTCAGCGGTAAGATTCTCAGTGCCGTGAGAATCTGACGGATGGAGTACGAGGGGATGGGCATGGCTGCATCGAGGCCGGTGGACCGGGACGCCGTCGCGAGCGTGATCGAGGACTGGGCGCGCGAACGGCCGGAGCTGGACACCAGCCCCCTGGAGGTCCTCGCACGGCTGCACCGCTCCTTCCTGCGCTACAGCACCCGGCTCACCACATCGATCGATCGCCACGGTCTGTCCGTGGCGGGCTTCGACGTACTGACCGCGCTGCGGCGTTCGGGAGATCCGTACCGGCTGACGGCCGGGCAGCTCGCCGACTCCGGACTGGTCTCCTCGGCCGGTGTGACGCTGCGGATCGACCGTCTGGAGAAGGACGGCCTCATCGTGCGCGAACGGGACGCCGAGGACCGCAGAGTCGTCTACTCGCGCCTTACGGAGAAGGGCCTCGCCACGGTGGACACCGTGTTCGCGGAGCACCTCGACAACGAGCGCCGGATGCTCGGCGGGCTGTCGCCTTCCGAGCGCCGCCAGCTCGCGCGACTGCTGCGCAAGCTCGAGGAGTCGATCATCGACTCCGACGAGGAGCCGGGCTCCACCACGCAGTAGAGGCCCGGTGTCACCCCTTCTTCGCCCCTCATCACCGGAAGCCACCCGTCCGCCGAGGAGTCGTTCTTATGATCATTCCCGGCTCCCTCGTGACGCGGGGGAACGACAGGAGGAGGGGACCCATGTCGAACATTTCCAGACGGTCACTGCTGGGGTATTCGGGGACGGCAGCGGCGGGCGCTGTGTTCGCGACCGCCGGAACGGCCGCGGCCGAAGGTACGGACGCGGCCGAGGGCGCGGAGGCGGCGCAGTCGACCGCGGCGGAGTTCTCGCCGGGCAGCAAGTTCGAGGCCAGCGCCAGCACGGGTGACGATCTCATGATGGAGATGACGTTCAGCGTGCGGGTGGACTGGCCCAACGGCTACCCGTCGGCGTACGAGATCACTCCTCTGGAGGTCGCCGAGGCGCTGTCCGCGATCGCGGAGTCGAAGGGCTGGCCGCCGCTCACGTTCTACGGCCCGCAGCCCCCCGCGCCGCTGAACTGACGCACACACGAGGGCGGTCGGGGGGCCTGTCCGTTCCTGGACGAGCCGCCCGGCCGCTCCGCCGCCGGGCGATGATTGACGGCAGGGTCGGGCGGTGTGACGATTCGCCGATGCCCGACCTACATTCCCGGATGGCCTCCCGGGGCAGCGACCTCACCGCGGCCGTGGTCGCCCGTTGCGCGGCGGAGGTGCCGTTCTACGGGGAACTGCCGCGCCGGACGCTCGAAGGCGAGGTGGCGCGCTCGATCACGGCCGTGCACGGCCTGCTGCTCCGTGCGCTGCGGGACGGTGGCGCGATGGGGCCGGGCGATCTGACCCGGATCATCGAGTGGTCCGCACGCCGGGCCGAGGAGCGCGTCCCCCTGGAGGCCGTGACCGCGGCCTATCTCATCGGCGCCGAGGCCTGGTGGCAGGTCCTGACCGAAACGGCGGAGCCCGGGGAACTGGCCGGGGCGGGTACGAAACTGCTCGCCTGCCTGCACGCGGCCATGCCCGCCGTGGTGCTCGCCCACCTGAACGTCCAGGAGGACCTCCACAGCGAGGACAAGCGGGTACGGCGGGCTCTGCTGACCGCTCTCCTGGCAGGCCGGCCGTACGAGGACCTGGCGGAGGCGGCGCGGGTCACGGTGTCAGGCGAGCACGAAGTCGTGGTGCTGGCCTTCGAGTCGAATCCGCCGGCCAGGCTGGTGCAGTCGTCGCTCGACGCCCACGTGGGCATCCCCGTGCTGATGGACCACGTCGCCGGTATCGCGCTGCTGCCGGCCGGCTCCGATCTGCCCGGTCTGCTGGCCGGGCTCGCCCGGGAGACGGCGCAGCCGGTGTTCGCCGCCGCCGCTCCGGCCGGCGAACCGGCGGCCGTCCCGGCAGCGGCGGAGGAGGCCGGGCGCGTACTGGAACTCGTCCGGCGACTGGGCCGCCCGCCCGGCCTGTACCGCCTCGACGACGTGCTGCTCGAGTACCAGCTCGCCCGTCCCGGTGAGGCGCTGACGCGGCTGGCGGGGAAGCTCGATCCCCTGGACCGGCATCCGTACCTGCTGGAGACACTGCGCGTGTTCGTCGAGCGGGGGCACAACCGCCGTCAGACCGCGATGGAGTTGTGCGTCCACCGCAACACGCTGGACTACCGGCTGCACCGGGTGAGCACCCTGACCGGCCTGGACCTCGCGGTCCCGGCGGAGGCGCGGCTGCTCCAGGCGGCACTGGTCGCGCGGGATCTGGTCCCCTAGGGCCTGATTCAGACGGCAGGCCCCTAGGGCCGCTGGAGCCACATGCGCATTTCCTCCTCCCGGGGCGCGAGTGTCACGCCCGTGCCGGGGTGGTCGAAGACCATGACCGGCAGGTGCGATCCCCAGGCGGACCAGCCGGGGTCTCCCGAGGCGGCGAAGGCCACCCAGGCCCGGTGCATGCTGTCGGCCAGCGGCTGCGGAGCGCCGGGCCCGGTCAGCGACTCACCGTGGCGGAGGTTGTCGAAGACGAAGCCGATCTCCAGCGCATGGCAGGCGCCGAGGTCCATCACGGGCGAGCGCCAGGCGAACTCGTAGACGTACGTCCGGGAGGGCCTGGAGTCCGCGAGCCGGTTGAGGGGTGCCCGCAGCAGCAGGTCGGTGGCCATCTCGCCGAGGATCACTCCGGGTCGGGCTCCCGGCCGGGTGGAGCGGTAGAGGCGGGCCACCTTCCCCGGTATGCGGAACTTCAGCAGGGCCAGACGCAGTGTGAGGGCGCTGATGCGGTCCACCGCCCCGGTCGGTACGAACCACAGGCGGTACTCCTCCCGGTTGCACCCGAGCAGCAGGTCGGCCTCGGGGAGCGGGGGGTCGGCGAGGACCACGTCGTCGTCGACCACGATGTGGAAGCCGGGGCCGCCGCTGATCGGGTCGGCCTTGCCGACCACCGTGGCCTGCGCGTCCAGCAGCCGTTCGCGGTCCACAGCCGCGAAGGCTTCCGCCGTGGCCGGCACCCGCAGGGCCTTCGCCATCGAGCGCACGATCTTCGCGCCCTCGGCGCGCGGCACCGTGTGCGGCGGCCCGCTCTGCAGGATCGCCCGGTGGAAGAGTCGGGCCGCCCGGGGGCTGCTCATCAGGGCCGCGACACTGATCGCTCCGGCCGACTCTCCGCACACGGTGACGTTCCCCGGGTCTCCGCCGAAGGCCGCGATGTTCTCCCGCACCCAGGTGAGGGCCGCGATCTGGTCCAGCAGACCGCGGTTGTCGGGTGCGTCGGGGAAGACCCCGAACCCTTCGACTCCGAGCCGGTAGTTGACCGAGACGAGGACCACGCCGTCACGGGCGAAGGCGCGGCCGTCGTAGAGCGGCAGGCTCGCCGAGCCGTTACGGAGCGAGCCGCCGTGGATCCAGACCATCACCGGAAGCGGATCGCCGACGGCTGCCGGAGTCCAGACGTTGAGGTTGAGGCAGCCGTCCCCGGGGATGTCGCGCTCGGGAATCAACTGGTCGAGCGGCGGCCGGTAGGGCCTTTGGGGGGCGGTCGGCCCGTGCTCCACCGCGTCGCGTACACCCTCCCAGGGTTCGACGGGAGCGGGAGCGCGAAAGCGGTGGGCGCCGAACGGCGGGGCGGCGTAGGGGATTCCGAGGAAGGCCGCGACCCCGTCCTCGACCCGTCCCCGGATCCTCCCCCGGCAGGTGGTCGCCATGATGTCCATCTCGGTCCTTTCGCGATGAGCGGTCGGCGAACCGCCCCTGGGCGCCGGAGCGCCCGGGGCGGAGCGCGAGGGTGCGCCGGTGCCGGTCTACCGGGCGGCGGAGGGGTACTGGGTTGCCAGGTCGTTGCGGCGGACGTCGGACCAGGTGGTGGTGTCGACGCAGATGCCGCAGTTGGGGCCGAAGAACTCGGTGCCTGCCGCCTGGTCCCCCATGAGCTGCGCGCGGAACCACGCGGTGGTCGGCGCGGCGAACGGGCCCGGGTCGCCCACGACCGTGAAGTGGTCGGCCCCGCGCAATTCGCCGTAGACGGCCGGGATGTGGTCGGCGGCGTCGTAGAACGCCTTGACGAGGAACGGGAAGACGATGCTGTCCTTCTGGCCCGCCAGGAGGAGGGCGGGGACATGTGCGTCGTTGATGTTGGCCAGCGGCCCCGGCTGGATCGGCAGGATCGTGTCCACGCGCGGGTCCGCGCCGACGACGATGGCAGCCGCCCCGCCCTGCGAGTGCCCAGAGGCGCCGATGTGTTCGAGGTCGACCCGGTCGCGGAAGATGCTGTCGGGGTCGGCGTTCCTGCGGGTCAGCATGTCGATACCGGCGCGCATGGAGATGCCGAGGTTGGACTGCGGGGTGTTGGCGGCGGCGACGATGAAGCCCTGGCTCGCCCAGTGGAGGAGCAGGTCGCGGTAGACGACGGGGAAGGCGAATGTGCCGTTGCCCCACACGATCACGGGGTGGCGGCGGTTGCTCTGCGCGATGTCCCGCGGGTAGTACAGGGTGGTCACCGCGCCGACCTCCACTTCGGTGGCGTAGGGGCCGGGGGCCCCGTAGTCACTGGTGGCGGCGACGGCTTCGGCGGGGGCGGACGCCGAGGCGGCGCCCCCGCCGGCCAAGGCGGACAGCGAGAGGGTGAGCGCGATCAACGGGACGAGAAGGTTCTTCTTCCACACCACGGCGACTCCAGACGTCAAGGTGAACCGGATGTTTCGTCCGGCTCACATCTGCGTTTGATCGCAAATCCTGAAGCAACGGCGGACGGCCGTCTCTGCGCAATCGCGGCAATCACCGAAGGCCGGGTTCGTGCAACTTACCGACAGACGTGACGTCGGCGCCCCGTGACCGCGTGCCCGCGTGCGCCCGGAGTGCTCAGCTTCCGGCGGCGCGCCGGAGCCGCGCCGAGAGGTGGTGCTGCAGCGGCTGTCCGACCGCGGCCAGGGCGTGGACGAAGTCGAGCGTGTCCTCGTCGGTGAGGGTGTAGCGGCGCTGGGTGGCCGCGACCTCCTTGGCGGTGGGTGTGCAGGCCACCTGCTGGGTGGCGAGGTCGACGGACCCGTCGCCCGCGCGGCCGGTCGAGATCTCCGCGATTCCGGTGGGCTGCGTGATCAGTGCCTCCACGCGCCCGTCGGGCTGGAGCCGCCACCAGCCGCTCTCGCGGGCCGAGGGCCGCAGCGGTGCGCCGTCCGCGTCGAGCAGCCAGGCGCGTGCCTCGTACTGCAGGAAGGGCCGCCCGTCATGACTGAAGGTCACCTCCTGCGCGTACGCGAACTCCGCGTCGAGCGTGGGGTATCCGCCGCTGCCCCGGCCGGCCCAGGTGCCCAGGAACCCGAGCACCGGCGCGAGCAGCGGATGCGGCGCGGGCGCTTCGTCCGCTCGGAGGGCGTCGGGGAACGGGTACTTCTGAACGGGGTCGGACATGGTGTGCGCGCTCCTGGGTCGAGGCCGGTGCCGATTGGCAGCCTATGGCCTCATTCCCGCGGCCGAACCTGGTGATGGACCGAAGCGAATAGTTACTAGAGCGTAACTTACCGACGAGTTACCTTCGGTAAGTAATCGTTGCTAGCTTGCGCTCACCTGCATCGGAGCAGAGCGAGGAGTGAACTGTGAGCCGCAAGAGCACCCGTTCGCGTTCCATGAGCACCGCACATCCCGCGGTCTCCCCCCACCCCCGGCACGCGCCGGGCACCCTGCGCGTGCTGGCCGTCGCGGTGGCCGCCGCGGCCTGCGTGGGGACGTACGCCGTCCCGGCCTCCGCCGACGAAACGGGATCGGAGCCCGTGGTCTCCAGGGGCGTGACCATTCCCGCCTTCTACAATCCGCCCGCCGGACTCCCCACGGCCAACGGCGCATTGATCCGGAGCGAGGCACTGCCGCTCGGTCTGTCCATTCCCGGCCTCGACGGCCGCCCGATGCCGGGCACGGCGACCCGGCTGATGTACAGGTCGACGGATTCGACCGGGCAGCCGGTCGCGGTGACCGGTGCCTACATCGAACCGTCGGCGGCCTGGAAGGGCGGCGGTACGCGCCCGCTGGTGGCGCTGGCCTCGGGAACCGTGGGCCAGGGCGACCAGTGCGCACCCTCGCTGTCGCTGCAGTACCCGCTGAAGCTGACCGGCGAGACCCTGTCGGTCGGCTACGAGGCCCTGGCGATCTACCGCCTGCTCGCCACCGGAGCCGCGGTCGTCGTCACCGACTACGTCGGTCTCGGCGCCACCGACCGGCTCCACACCTACGTCAACCGCCTCGACCAGGGACACGCCCTCCTGGACGCGGCCCGCGCCGCGCGCGCCGTACCGGGGGCGTCGGTCACCGCAGACTCGCGCGTCGGCCTGTACGGCTACAGCCAGGGCGGCGGCGCCAGCGCGTCGGCCGCCGAGCTCCAGCCCTCGTACGCACCCGACGTCAAGGTCGCCGGCACCTATGCCGGCGCGCCGCCCGCGGACCTGACCGCGGTGATGAAGGGCATCGACGGCAGCGCTCTGGCCGGTGCGCTGGCCTGGTCGGTGAACGGCTTCGCGCAGGCCGATCCCGATCTGCGCGAGGTCGTCGAGAAGAACATCAACGCCACCGGCCGGGCCGCGCTGAAGGACGCGTCGACCATGTGCGTCGGCGACGCGATCTTCGGCTACGGCTTCACGAAGAGCGCCAAGTGGACGACCAGCGGCACGTCGCTCGGCGACGTCATCGCCGCGGAACCGCGGGCGCGTGCGGCGCTCGACAAGCAGCGCATCGGCACACTGAAGCCCGCGGGCCCGGTACGGGTGGCGACCGGCGTCCAGGACGACATCGTGCCGCACGGCCAGGCCCGCCAACTGGCCGTGGACTGGTGCCGCAAGGGTGCCGGAGTCACGTACGACGCCATCGAGCTGCCCAACCTCGGGGACAAGCTCCTCACCAACCACGTGGTGCCCCTGATCACCGACCAGGGCGAGGCGATCTCCTGGCTGACCGACCGGCTCTCGGGCAAGGCGGTCGTCTCCAACTGCTGGACGATGCCTTTCCAGCGCTGACCGGGCACAGTGCGTCGCTCACACGGTCCGGCCGGGCAGACTGTGCGGAATGAACGACTATCCCCCGGTGGACCGCGAGCCCGCTCCCGAACGGTACGGACACCTGCGCGTACAGACATCCGGTCTCGACCCCGCACGCTGGCTCACCGAACGCGCGCCCGGGCAGGGCGACTTCGGGACGGTGGCGGGCGTCGCGGCACCCGGGTTCGAAGCCTACGCCCGGGTGCTGCACCCGGCTTCCCTGGACGAGCGGCCGGTCCGGTGGGCGACGGTGGCCGCCGCGTACGGACGCGAGGTGGCGCCGGGCAGCCGCTGGCACGAGGTGGCCGGGATGGACCAGGACTACTACAACGCGTCCGAGTACGGCCTGCCCGGCGTCTGGGACGAGCATCCGGAGGAGGGCCCGACCCCGCCCGCCGTCGCCCAGGCCCTGATCCCTGTCCTGGCCCGGCACACCGGGACGGCCGAGCGCTGCTGGTTCGGGCTGTGGCACGGCTACGGGCGGTGGGACTTCGACCACGTACCGACCTTCGAGACTCCCGAACGGGAAGAGGTGCTGCTCTCCGGCACACTGGCCGACGCCGTCTCCCCCGTATCCCTGGACGAGTTCGCCGAACTGCCCGACCTGTGGTGGCCGCAGGACCGCGCCTGGTGTCTGGGCGGTGACGTGGACCTGGTGAGCACATACATCGGCGGGTCCCGAGCACTGATCGCCGAACTGCTGGCCGCTCCGGAACTGGAGGCATACCCGGTGGCGCCCGGCGACAGCGTCGCCTGAGGCCGGCCGTCGTTCCCTGGGGCAACAAGAATGCCCGGTCCGCAATTGCGGACCGGGCATTCTCAAGAGTATATTGAGCGTTTCTGTGTACTCACAGAAAAGGCCCCACAAAGGGGGCCACTAAGCAACACCATATCCGTCAGGGAGTCATGTTGTCAACTCGGGAAAGTGCCGAACTGCATAAGGAGCAGGAATTCATCGGCCGGCTCTACGACCGTGTCGACGCGCTGCGCGGAGTCGCCGCACAGCACGTCGAGGACGCGCTGACGCCCGTCGGTACCGGTCAGCAGGCACGTCTCGAACGTGAGGTGCTCGTCGCCGAACGCTCAGGGCTGCTCGCCGCCCTGAATGCGGTGGACGGCTCACTGTGTTTCGGCCGCATCGATCTCTCGGACGGCGCCGCGCACCATATCGGCCGTATCGGAATCCGCGAGGACGACACCGCTCGTACACCTCTTCTCATCGATTGGCGCGCACCGGTCGCACGCCCCTTCTATCTCGCCACCGGGCACACACCGATGGGGCTGCGGCGGCGCAGGCACATCACCACCGAGGGCCGTCTCGTCACCGAACTGCACGACGAGATCCTCGACGTCGGGGACCGGGAGCGCACAGGCTTCGAGGACCCGAGCGGCGACGCCGTGCTGCTCGCCGCCGTGAACTCCGCCCGCACGGGCCGCATGGGCGACATCGTGCGGACCATCCAGGCGGAGCAGGACCGCATCATCCGCGCCCCGCACCGCGGAGTCCTCGTCGTGGAGGGCGGTCCCGGCACCGGAAAGACGGCGGTGGCGCTGCACCGCGCGGCCTTCCTGCTGTACGAGCACCGCGAACTGCTCGCCAAGCGCGCCGTCCTGATCGTGGGCCCGAATCCGGCCTTCCTGCGCTACATCGGCGAGGTGCTGCCCGCGCTGGGCGAGACCGGGGTCCTGCTGGCCACACCGGGGGAGCTCTTCCCCGGTGTGCACGCCCGGGGCACTGACACACCGCGCGCCGCAGCCGTCAAGGGCGGTGTGCCGATGGCGGAGGCGCTCGCCCTCGCCGTCCGTGACCGGCAGCAGTTGCCCGAACCCGGCGCCCCGCTGGTCATCGCGCACGACGACGGGGACCTCGTCCTCGACTGGGAGATCGCCTACGAGGCCCGGCAGGCGGCCCGCGACACGCTCCTGCCGCACAACCTCGCACGCCCGCACTTCGCCTTCCGGATCATCGACGCCCTCACCTCGCAGCTCACCGAGCGCATCGGCGCCGATCCGTACGGCGGTCCCAACTTCCTCGGCCCCGACGACATCGCCCAGCTCGGCAAGGGCGTCGCGCTCAGCAAGGAGGTGCACTCCGCCATCGACGGGCTGTGGCCCGAGCTCGCTCCGGAGGAGTTCCTCAGGGACTATCTGGCCGACCCCGTGTACGTACCGGAGGCCGACGCCGAAGCCATCCGCCGCACGCCAGGCGAAGGAACGTGGACCCCCGCCGATGTTCCGCTGCTCGACGAGGCGGCGGAGCTGCTCGGCGTCGACGACAGTGCCGAGCGGGCCGCCGCCGAGGCGGAGCGCCAGGAGCGGATCGCGTACGCGCAGGGTGTGCTGGCGCTGTCGAGGGGCTCGGAGACGTACGAGTTCGAGGACGAGGAGTCCGAGATCCTCGCCGCCCACGACATCATCGACGCCGAGCGGATGGCGGACCGGCAGGAGGAGATCGATCACCGCAGTGCGGCGGAGCGCGCAGCCGCCGACCGGACCTGGGCGTTCGGGCACATCATCGTCGACGAGGCGCAGGAGTTGTCGCCGATGGCGTGGCGGCTGCTGATGCGCCGTTCGCCGACCCGCTCGCTGACCCTGGTCGGTGACCCGGTCCAGACCTCCGAGGAGGCGGGCGTCGGGTCGTGGGACAAGATCCTGGAGCCGTACGTCGGTGACCGCTTCGAGCACGTCCGGCTCAAGGTCAACTACCGTACGCCCGCCGAGATCATGGGGCTTGCCGCCAGGGTTCTCCGCGCCGACGACCCTTCGTTCGAGCCTCCCGGCTCGGTGCGTTCCACCGGCGAGGCGCCGTGGACGAGGGAATCCGGCGAGGATCTGGCGGGCGCGGTGGCCCGCGCGGTCTCGGAGCTGACACCCGAGGAAGGGCGCCTGGCGGTGATCGCCCCGTCGGCGCTCCACGAGGAGATCGCGGCTCCGCTGGACGGAGTCACGGCCGGTGCCGAGCCCGATCTGACCCGTCCGGTGGTCCTGCTCGCACCGCGACAGGCCAAGGGGCTGGAATTCGACCATGTGCTGGTCGTGGAGCCCGCCGGGTTCGGGACCAGTGACCTGTACGTGGCTCTGACCCGTGCCACGCAGCGCCTGGGCATTGTCCACCGAAAGGAGCTCCCTGAGGCCCTGCGTTAACTCCTGTCTGAACAACCGTAGTTGACGGGCCGTCCGCAGTTCATCGTGCCGTTCCGCTCTCCACACCGGTCACCCATAGCGTCGCGCAGGTCCACAACGCTACTGAGGAGTATCGTGAGCGCTTCCGCTCTGACAGCTTTGGCCGCCTCGCTGGTGATGGTCTCCGGTGCTACCGCACAGCCCCCGGTTTCCGTCGACGCGCGTGTGGAGACACCTGCCGTGTACGACGACGAGGCCGGCGGTAATGCCAATGCCGACGACCCCGCCGTCTGGGTCGACCCCGCCCACCCGGGGCGCAGCATCGTGATCGGGACACTCAAGGAAGCCGGCCTGGACGTCTACGGTCTCGACGGGAGAAGGCTGCAGCACATCGCGGCTCCGGCGGCGCCCGGCGAGGACGCTTCGCCCGGCCGGTTCAACAACGTCGACATCGTCTACGGCTTCGAACTGGGCGGCAGGAAGACGGACCTGGCGCTGGTCAGCGACCGGGGCCGGGACCGGATACGTGCCTTCAGGATCGACCCTGCCGCCGTCGCGGCGGGAAGGCCGCCGCTCAAGGACGTGACGGCAGCGGACGTGAAGCCGGTCTTCGCCACGAGCGAGTCGGAGGTGGACGACCAGCGCACGTCCTACGGCCTCGCCGCCTTCAGTGACGACGAGGACGCCTATGCCGTGGTGTCGCAGCGCGAGGAGAGCCGGCTCCGCCTGCTCGAACTGAAGGACATCGGCGGCCGGGTGGGCTACGTCACCGAGGACACGCTGGACCTCCCCGGCGCCTTCGAGCTGCCCGACGGGACCGACTGGACGCCCTGCGCCGACCCCGGCGAGCGCCCGCAGGTCGAAGGCATGGCCGTCGACCAGGAGGAGCACGTCCTCTATGCCGCGCAGGAGGCCGTTGGCCTGTGGCGCATCGAACTCGACGACGAGGAGTTCGAGGCCCCGGAGCTGATGGACCGGGTCCGTGAGTACGGCACGCCGTGGACGTACGACGCCGCGGAGGAGGAGTGCGTCCTCGACACCGCCAATGATCCCGGCTTCGGTGGCAGGAACCTGAGCGCGGACGCCGAGGGCGTCACCGTCTACCACGCGGCCGACGGCGCCGGTTACGTACTCGCCTCCAGCCAGGGGGACAACGCGTTCGCCGTCTACGAGCGGGAGGGCGCCAACCGCTACATCGGCTCGTTCGCCGTCAACGACAGCGCCGCCACGGACGGGGTGCAGCACTCCGACGGCTCGACCGTCGTCAACGTGCCCCTGGGCCCGGCCTTCCCGAAGGGCCTGCTGATCACCCATGACGGTGAGGCGACCCCGGCGGACGGAGACAGGGAGAGCACCAACTTCAAGCTCACTCCGTGGGACGCCGTCGCCGGTGCGTTCCCCGAGCCCCTGACGACCGACACCGAGTCCTTCGACCCGCGCGACACCGACTGAGCAGGGAACGCTCCACCACTCCCCCGGGGCGGCCGGGGCCGGGCGCAGCTGCTCGGCTCCGGCCGCTCGGCGCGCTTCGTTCCGACGTGCGTATGCGAGCGCGGGACGGCCCCGCCCTCGACGGCCGTCAGGGCGCGGCGAGGAGCGATGAGACCGCGGCGGGCACCCGGTCCGGCTGCTCCCGTTCGGTGAGCCGGGCGAAGACGCGGTACCACGCACCGGTGTCGTCGCCGAGCCGCTCGCGCACCAGTTCGGCGACCTCCCCCAAGGCGGTGCGCACCTCCTCGGGGGCGTCGGACCGGCGGCGCGCACGATTGAGGTAGCCCAGCACGACGGCAGCGGGCGCGGCTTCGTGTATCAGGTCCCGCGCGGTCAGCCGTCCTGTCCGCAGGAGATGGTCGAGCACGACGTCGACGGGCTCGCGCCGATGCCCGCCCAGCCCGTGTCTGGCGCGTGCCACGGTCAGCTCCCTCCCCGGCGGTGCGGACCGGAGTGACAGCTCCCACAGATGTGCGGCGTTGCGGACCACGAACGCGTGCGGGGCATCGGGGTGCCTGACGACCTGGTCCCACCCCGGGATCGGTTCTCTGCTGTGCTCGGCCTGCAGTCCGTCCCAGTCCGGGAGCGCCGGTGTGCTGTCGAGGATTTCCCGGGTGACCCAGTGCCCCTGGGCGCGGCGCAGGCGTTTCGCCAGACGTTCCGCCGACAGCTCCCGCTCTGTGCGCGCGTTCAGGGGCGCGGCCGGGTCATCGGCGGCGAGTGCCTTCTGACACAGCCGTGTCGCGGTGGTCCCGAGGACTCCGCTCCCGGCGAGAGCCGCCAAGCGCTCGGGGCCTCCACTGCGCAGCAGGTTCAGACAGCCCACGAGTTGTTGTGCCAGGTTGAGGCGCTTGCCCGATCTGGTCAGGACGAGCTCCACTAGGTCGGGTTCGGCCGACTCCAGCCATACGGTGCCACCGGGCGCGTGGGCGAGCGGATCGGAGCGCAATTCCTCGACGAGGCGTGGCGCCAACGAACCGGGCCGGGCGGCGATTCGGCGCAGCACACGCGGATCGGATGTGTTACGCAGCACGGCCAGGTCGGTTTCGGGATCGGCCAGGTCCACCAGACGCGACACTTGATCCGCTCCCAGCCGCCCGGCGTGCTCGGAGAGGACCCGCAACGCCGCCCGGTCGCGCGAGCGGAGCAGATACTCGAAGGGCACGTGAGGGGTCGGCCTGCAACGCAGGAGGAACGCGGCGAGCATCCACGGTCCGTCCGGGCCGTAGCGGGGCAGCACCTCGGCCAGGATTCCCGGCCCGGCCGCACACAGCAACGTACCCAGAGGCCAGGCCCACAGGTGGTTGCCGCGGGCGAGCAGGTCCCCTGCGGCCTTCGGGGTGGTGGGCGCGAGGGTGGGCGCGAACGTCGAGACGGTGTCGACCCCCGCGCACAGCTCCCTCAACCTGCCTGTGCCGTACGGGCCTTCCCGACGTGAGCGCTCCAACAGCCGGGGCCAGGTGGCTGCCCGCTCCGGTCCATGGGGGTCGCCGTCGGTCGCCGCCGCGCCGCGCGCTGTCGCGGCGAGCCGCAGCCAGGCGTCCGCATCGGTCCCGAGCTCCCGATCGAGGAACGCGGCCAGCGCGCGCCGCCAGGCCGCGGTGAAGGCGAAGTCCTCCCAGCCGTGGGGCAGGTGGAGCAGCCAGGCAGCGGGCAGGTGGCACAGCAGGTCGTCGGCCTGCACGATGCCGTGCAGATAGGCCCGTTCTGCGGCACGGGCGACGGAATCGGTGGGGGTTGCACCCTCGAAGCTGGCCAGCACCTCCTCGCGCTCCGGCGCTTCGCACCGATGAGCCACGTCCTCCAGCCCCCGGTCCGTGCACGCCTTCCACAGCCAGTCCGGATGCCGCCATCCGGGCGCGTCCGCCACACGGTGCGCCGCCAGATACCGCAGGACCGCCGGGTCCTGAGGCAGTGGGGCGGTTCCGGCCGGAACGAGCGACAGGAGGAGGTCGACCGCACCGAGCGCGGAACACCCGGCGTGCCCCACAGGCTCCGCAGGCGGCTCGTACGGGGCGGCCGACCTAGGGCCTGTCGGCGTCACCCCGCCGTTCCCCAACAGCCGCGCGGCCTCATCGATGGCCTCCTCGATCGCCTCCGCCAGGGTGCCGGGATGCTCCGGGAGCGATTCCAGCAGCACCGCCCAGGCGTCGGGCCGGGCAGCCAACTCGTCGTGGACCTGACCACCCCACAGACCGTGCTCGGCCAGGGCGAACAGGGCTTGCGCCGCCAGTGCTGCGGGCCGTGCCGTCGTGACCAGTTCCGCGGGGTCGAGGAGTCCGGCCCGTACGACGCCGACGGCCCACTCCGCGGCTTGGGCGTCCAACGACTCCTCGGCCAGTCGCCGGGACGGCGGGGTGAGGTTCCCGGCGATCCGCCCGCCGGCCCGCCACGGCGCGTTCAGCAGAGTCAGCCGGAATTCGGCGCGCTCGGCGTCCGTGGCGTCCTCGTGCCGGATCAGCTCCTCGGCAGCCTTCGGCATGAACGGCGTCTGGCGGTTGGCGGCTGCGAGGGCGCGAAAGTCGTGCGCGTACGGCTCGTTGAGCAGATCGCGCAGTGTGCTGGTGCCGCGGCAGACGCTGAGCAGTTGCGGCAGCGCGGCCGGGTCCTCGTACGCGATCGCTGCCGCTCGCGGCACGGCCGGCCCATCGGGTGCTGCGAGGGCGGCGGCCACCTCGGTCCGGATGCTCTCGTGGACGTACTGGACGACGACCGGGTCGGCCAGCGCGGTGCGCACGGCGTCGGGCCCCTGGCACTCCCACACGCGCAGCAACGCATACCGCTGTGCCACCTTTCGTACGCCCCAGGCCAGGGCCTTGGAGGCCAGCAGGAGATCACCGCTGCCCAGCAGCGGCGCCGCCCGGCTGCGTGATTCGTTGCTGGTGGCCGACAGCAGCTCCGCCCGCAGCGCTTCGTCCAACGGGACACGGTGCATCGCGTGGACGATGGCCCGCCGCAGGGACGGTGTGCAGCGCGCGTTGCGGTACACGGCGGCGTTCACCGCTGGGTCGTCCGCTGCCACGAGTTCCTTGAGGACGCGTGCATCGATCCGGGGGTGGCGGGCAAGAACCGTCCGCGCCCGGCTGTCGCCGTGGCGCGTGACGGCAGCCGACAGCACCGGGCCCGGCAAGGAGCCCCCTGCCAGCAGTCCCTCCACTGTGCGGTCCGGCAGTGCGGTCAGCGCGGCGGCGGCGTGCCGGGGCACCGTCCGCTCCAGGAGGAGCCCCAGCGTGTCGCAGACGGACTTCGGCGGCAGCACTGTCGGGCCGTCGGCGGGTGCGGGGCGCGCGGCGAGCAGTTCCGGCAGGGTGTGCCGGGACGTCGCGAGAGCGTCGTGCAGTCCGCGCCAGCGCTCGGGGTCCCCCGCGAGATGTTGCTCGGTCAGCTCGCACAGCAGGGCATCGGCGGCGCTTCCAGGCCGCAGCGCGCCGAGGAGATGTCCGGCCAGGGTGCGGGCCGGACGCGCCCGCCGGACCAACTCGGTGGCGAGGCCGTCGCCCAGCTCACCTACGGTGCGAGCGGCGGCGACCAGCCGGGCCGGGACCGGAGCGCTCCCTTCGGACAGCGCTGCGCGGAGCGATGCTGCGGCGCGCCCGGACTCCCCGCGTTCCTCACCGGGCGTGCCGTGGGTCAGCAGCTCCAGAACCGCGCGTCGCGGTCCGGCCGCATCCGTACGTGCTTGAGACATCGCGCCCGTCCCCCCGTTCGATCATCTGGCAGGCGTCGTGAAATATCTCAGCACACGGCACTGACACCGCCCCCGTAAGGCGTGCGCCGGGCGCATTGGGCGCTCCACCCCCGTAACCGAATGCGCCGGTGCGGCGTTGAGAAGGACGAAGCGCACATGGCATCGCGACCCCCCACGCGCCTGTGAGGCCCGAACCGTCGGCGGTTCGGGCCTCACAGATTTTCGTGGTCGCGCCTGGTCCCCGCCGGGCCGGCCATGCTTCGCAGAGTCGCGGCGCTGTCGGCGTCCGCCGGATAGTAGGACTCGATCGAGATCTCTTCGAGCGTGATGTCCTGCGGGGTTCCGAACGTCGTGATGGTCGAGAACAGTCTCAGCTCGCGCCCCTGGAGGCGGAAGATCATCGGAATCGCCACCTCCGACTCCGGCCGGGGTGGTGGGCCCTCCGGCTCGTGCTCCGCGAAGAACTCGTCGTACAGGGCGCCGACCACCGGATCACCGGTCCTGGCGACCTGGCGGGACAGCCGGGCACGGAAGAACGCGCGGACTTCGGCCAGATTGACGATCCGGGAGGCGAGACCCCGTGGATCGAGCCCGAGCCGCACCATGTTGACGGGAGCGCGCAGCAGCTCGGGATCGACGTCCGCGAGGAAGTGCTCGACCGGTGCGTTGGCCATCACGATGTTCCAGCGCCGGTCCACCACCAGCGCCGGATACGGCTCGTGCGCACGCAGCACCCGCACCACGGCGTCCCGGACGGCCGACATGTCCGGCTCGTCGAGCGGCTGTTCGCGATGCCGCGGTGCGAACCCGGCCGCCACGAGCAGCCGATTGCGGTGCCGCAGCGGGACGTCGAGCTGAGCGGCGATCCGAAGCACCATGTCGGCGCTCGGACGGGACCGGCCCGTCTCCATGAGGCTGACGTAGCGCGGTGAAACGCCCGCCGCCAGCGCGAGATCGAGCTGGCTCAGCCGTCGTTTGTGCCGCCACTCGCGCAGCAGGCCGCCTACCGTCTCCACAGCGTGGACCCTAGTCTCACCGGCCGGCCAGGGTCCATGAACTCCGAGTTCATCGACAGCCGCGACAAGTCGCCGCCACACTCCTCGGCATGAGCACTGACAACAAGCAACTCGTCCTCACCTGCCTGGAGTTGTACGCCAAGGGCGACCTCGACGCCCTCGCACCGCTCCTGCGCGACGACTACGTGGATCACGGGCTGCCGTTCCGGACCTCCACGAAGGCGGACTGGCTCGCGGCAGCGCGGCTGCTGCCCCTCGCCGAGATCCGGACCGACATCCGCCGTCTCGCGGCGGAAGGCGACTACGTGACGATGTTCTCCCGGAGGTGGCTGCCCGGGGGCGAGCTCGACATCGCGGTGGCCGATGTCTTCCGTCTCCAGGACGGCCTGATCGCCGAGCGCTGGGAGGTCGTCGAACAGATCCCGGCAGATGGTCCGAATCCGGTGGCGACTCTGTGAGCCGGCCCGCGCGGCGCCCGGCACGCCGCGCGGTGGCTCTCCGTCAGCGGGTCACCGTCCACTTCTGGTTGGGACTACCGGTGCACGTCCAGATCTGCAGCCGGGTGCCGTTGGCCGAGCTGCCGCCACTGGCGTCGAGGCACTTGTTCGCCTGGGGGTTGACGATGTCGCGGGCCGCGGGCACGGCCCACTGCTGTGCGGCGGTGCCGTTGCAGTCCCACAACTGGACGGCGGTGCCGTCCGCCGTACCGCCCGATGCCACGTCCAGGCACTTGCCCAGGGCCCGGATCGCGCCGTCGCCGCCGACGCTCCACCGCTGAGCCGCGCTGCCGTTGCAGTCGTAGAGCTGCACGGGTGTTCCGTTGGCGCTGTTGGCGCCTGCCACGTCCACGCACTTGCCGCCGATGCCGGTGATGGGGCCGCTGCCGCCCGGCTGTTCGGTGTCGGTGCTGACCCGGACGTAGTCGACCAGGAGCTGCTGGGGGAAGACCGTGCTGCCGTCGGGGTCTCCGGGCCAGTAGCCGCCGACCGCGAGGTTGAGGATCAGGAAGAAGGGCTTGTCGAAGACCCACTGGCGCCCGCCGAGGTCGGCGGGGGTGCGCCGCTGGTAGACGGTGCCGTCGACGGACCAGGTGATCGCGTTCGGGCTCCAGTCGACGGTGAAGGTGTGGAAGGCGTCGGCGAACACCTGGCCGCCCGGCAGGGTGTAGGCGGCGCCGATGCCGCCGGAGCCGGAGTAGCCGGGTCCGTGGAGCGTGCCGTGGACGGTGGACGGCTCGAAGCCCACGTTCTCCATGACGTCGATCTCGCCCGAGTTCGGCCAGCCCACCTGACCGATGTCGTTGCCCAGCATCCAGAACGCCGGCCAGATGCCCTGCCCGCGCGGGATCTTCATGCGGGCCTCGACGCGTCCGTACGTCGTGGTGAACCTGCCCGCGGTGTTCAGCCGGGCGGAGGTGTACTCGCAACGCCCGTACCAGCACTGGTAGTTGTCCGGATTCTCCCGGCGGGCGGTGATGACCAGATGGCCCTGCCCGTCGAGGGCGGCGTTGCGGTTGCCCGCGGTGTAGAACTGCCGCTCGTGGTTGGCAACGTTGTCGCCCGTCTCGACCTGCCACTTCCCGCCGTCGACGGCGGAGCCCGCGGGTCCGTCGAACTCGTCGGCGAACGTGACTGCGGCGGCCGAGGCGGTACGTGCGGAGGGTTCCGCCGGAGGCGGGGGTGCGCCCTGCGCCAGTCCGGTGGAGAGCGATGCGAGGGCGAGGACCGAGACGAGCGATACCAGCAGGCGCCGGGATAAACGTGGGGAATCCATGACTGTCCCTTCATGGAACACGGTGGGGGGTGGGAACTCGCCCTGGGGGACGCTTAGTTCACTCCGTGATTTAAGAAGTGAACGATAGGGCTGTCAAGAGTTTGGTACGGACCAGCCCCCGGGGACGGGCACCAGGACGGTCAGCCCTCCGTGCAGGTGAAGTCCTCCGGCGATGTCCGCAGCCTGCCGAGCAGTCCGCGCAGCGCGGCGATTTCACCGTCGGACAGGTCCGCGAACAGCTCTCGCTCCACGGTGTCGAGCGCGATGTCCGACGCCCCGAGGCGCGAGGCCCCCTCCGGGGTGATCTCCACGATGTGCCGGCGGCGATCGGCGGGGTCGCGCGTGCGGCGCACGAGATCGTCGCCCTCGAGGTCATTGAGCAGGGCGACGAGCACGCTCGGGTCGACATCGAGCTTCTCGATGAGCGCCTTCTGCGTGACCGGACCCTCGGAGAGCTGCAGCAGCGTCATCACATGACGCGGTGCGAGCCCGGTGACGGCGAGCGCCTTGCGGATCAGCGCCTCGGTGATACCGCCGTGGTAGGCGAGCAGGAATCCGAGGCGGTAGTCCGGGTCCCCGGGGGACGCGGAGGACCCCGCCGCTTGCTGGGTGACCCTGCGCTGCGCTGCCATACCCATACCGTAACAGGGCCTCTATTGTGCGACACGATCAATCGTTGTTACTGTTCAACGATATTTCGCCATCCACCATTGAAGACCTTGAGGTAATCATGTTCGTCGCCTACGCCATAGTCGGCATCCTTCTCGCCCTCGCCCTCAGCGCCTCGGCCACGCTGACCTTCACCCGCAACGCGGCAGTCACGGCCTCGATGAGCAAGGTGGGCGTACCCGATTCCTGGTTCCCGCGGCTTGCCTCGCTGAAGGCAGCGGGCGCCGTCGGACTCGTGGTCGGACTCGCGGTGCCGCTGATCGGATCGGCCGCCGCGATCGGAGCGGCCCTCTACTTCATCGGCGCGGTCATCACTCACCTGCGCGCGAAGGACTTCGAGATCGCGGCACCGGTGGTCCTGGCCCTCGTGGCCGCTGCCGCGCTCGTCCTGCGGGTGATGTCCGCCTGAGCCCTCAGCGGCTAACCGGTCAGCCGGTCAGCTGGTCGCCGAGGGGGCTGCGGCGGTAGAGGACCTGCCGGCCGTCGCGGGCCCGGGTGACGAGGCCGGTGGCGTACAGCACGCGCAGATGCTGGGAGACGGCGCTCGGGGTGACCCGGAGGCGGCGGGCGATCTCGACCGTGGGCAGTGGCTCACCGAGCAGGCCGAGGAGCCTCGCCTTGGGCGCGCCCATGAGGGACACGAGAGCGGGCGCGTCCGCGACGGGCGCCGGGGTCCAGAGCGTCGCCACCCCTCGGCTGGGGTACGCCAGCACCGGCGGTTCGTCCGGGCCGGCCGGGGGCGCGGGCTTGTGAGCGAACACGGACGGTACGAGCAGCAGCCCCCGGCCGGACGCCGCGACGCGGTGGCTGCCGATCATCCGGTCGATGTCCAGCACACCGTTGTGCCAGCGCAGATTCGGGTGCATGTCGGCGAACAGCAGCCGCGCACCGCCCACGGCCAGTTGCCGGGCCCGGTAGGTCATATCGGCTTCCAGCACCAGCCGCATCTGCCGCCACATCGGCTCGATGGCGATCTCCCAGTACTGCCGCAGGAGCGCGCAGATGCCATCGCGGAGTGCGACCAGGGGCGCGTCTTCGGTGGCGGTCGCATCGTGAAGGGCCGCGGGCAGCGGGTCCGGTACGTGCGTGGCCAGCAGATCGCGGCGGACCAGACCGGGCGGGGTCCGGCGGACGACGGCCAGTTCGTCCTCGAAGCCGGGGGCGAAGCTCGCGGGGCGCGGGGTCAGGAAGTCGGGGAGGGTACGCCTCTTCGCGACCAAGGACATCAGCAGGTCCCGGTCGAGCGGCCCGAGTCCGCCGAGGACGGACCTGCGCCACGGAAGGTGCAGCGCGGACAGTCCGGGATCACGCAGCACCCGCAGGCTGAGCACCGTCTCCTGCAGCGGTGAGACCGCGAACCGGGTGTCCGCCAGGTCCTCGACGCCGAGCTCGAAGCTGATCATTAAGCCGTACGCTACATCTGTTGGCCCCTGACGGCGGGTGCCGTGAACTGCTTTCCCATGACACCCGCAACGCACGCACCGCCGGGCCGGGTCACCGGGATGAGCCGCCGGCTGATCCTGATCCTGGCCGTCACCTGCTCCGTGGCCGTCGGCACCATCTACTTCCCGCAGGCCGTCAGCCCGCTGGTCGCCACCGGACTGGGCGTGTCCCCCGATTCCGCCGCGCAAGCGGTGACCGCCACCCAGGCCGGTTACGCGGCCGGGATCCTTCTGCTGGTACCGCTCGGGGACCGGCTCCCGCATCGCCCGTTCCTCGTCACTCTGCTCGCCCTCACCGGCGCGGGCCTGTTCGCCGCGGGGTGCGCGCCCGGTCTGTCGTCACTCGTCGCCGCCAGTGTCCTCGTCGGCGTCACCACCGTGGCCGCGCAGATCGTCGCCCCGCTGGCGGCCGGTCTGGTGTCCGCAGAGCGTCGCGGCGCGGTGATGGGCACCTTGCTGAGCGGCTCGATCGGCGGCATGCTCCTGGCCCGCACCTTCGGCGGCGCGATCGGCGAATGGCTGGGGTGGCGGGCCCCCTACCTGGTGGCCGCCGTCGTGTCCCTGGTCCTCGCGGCCGTCCTCGCCTTCGCCGTACCGGACACGGCCCCGCCCTCGCCCTCGCCTTCGCCTTCGCCTTCGCGCCGGCCGTATCCGGCGCTCCTGACCGAGTGCCTGCGCCTGCTGCGTACCGAACCGGATCTGCGCAGGTCCTGCCTGTACCAGGCCACGGTCTTCGCCGGGTTCTCGGCCGTCTGGACCTGCCTGGCACTCCTCCTGAGCGGCCCGGCCTACGGCCTGGGAGCCCAGGCCGTGGGAATGCTCGCCCTGGTCGGAGCGGCAACCATGCTCTGCACCCCGTACGCGGGCCGTCTGGTGGACCGGTGGGGGCCCGGCCCGGTGAACCTGGTCTGCATGCTCGGCGTTCTCCTCTCCGCCGCGGTCCTGGCAGCCGGCTCCCTGGGCGGGGCACGGGGCCTGGCCGCTCTGGTTCTCGGCACGCTGCTGCTCGATGTCGCGATGCAGTCCGGCATGGTCGCCAACCAGACCCGGGTCTTCGCCCTGCTCCCCGAAGCCCGCAGCAGGCTCAACACCGCCTACATGAGCTGCGCGTACCTCGGCGGCGGCGGGGGCTCCTGGCTCGGCGTACATGTCTACGGCAGGGCCGGGTGGTGGGCCGTGTGCACGCTGGTGGCACTGCTGGCGGCCGTCGCCCTGGTCCGCCACCTCGTCGCTCCGCACGGCGGGGACACCGGTTGCCAACGGGACAACGGCATGTGAGAGATTGTCACTCCTCTTGTGAAGACCGCCTGAACAACTCGGGGGGCCGGAAGTGAGAGGCACGAGGTCCGGCCGCCACGGCGGCTAACTCGCTCTTCAACGTGCCTGTATGGAACGCGTGTTGGTTGAATCCGGAGCCATGACGGACCTCGGCCGACGCAGGGATCCGGTGATAGCATCCCGGCATCTGTGATCTTGATCCACTGGATTCAGATGCTGATTTGCGATCGGCGGCCTGCTCTCCGCGCAACAGCGGCCGGTCAGTGCCGAGCGGCCGTGTCGCGGGTCCTCGCGAGGTGTATCCGTCGCCGTCCTCCTGCCATGCGCCGGGAAAGGTTTCCATGATTCGAGACACACTTGTGTGGTGCCTGGTTGCGGTGGCGGCGATAGCCGTCGTCGCGGTCGTGGCACTCGCCGCCCGCAACAGAGCCCTTGGGGCGAAGAAGCAGCAGACCGAGGCCGAGCTGAGGCGCCAGCTCCAGATATCCGACAGTCAGTTCCACCTCTCCCGCGGAGAGTTGCAGAAGTTCAGGAACGAGCAGGACGGAACCCTCCGGGAAGCCAAGGAAGCGGCGGAGGAGAACACGAAGGCGGTCCTCAAGGGGGCCGCCAGCTTCCTGCAGAGCCTCGCCGCGGAGCAGACCACGCTCCTGGACGGCATCCAGCGGAAGTACGGCGGTCACGCCGTGCTCAGCGACCTTCTCGAAGTGAACCACGCCAACGCGCAGATGGCGCGCAAGGCTCAGGGCATCGCGGTCATGTGCGGTGCGCCGCTCGGCCGCCGCAACAGGCCAGCCAGCGTCTACGACGTCGTGCGCAGCGCCCAGGGGCAGATCCGTAACTTCCACCGGGTCGCCATCATGCAGCAGGCAGGGCTCGCGCTGAAGGCGTCCGCGGTCGCGCCCGTCGCCCTCGCCGTGGCCGAACTGCTCGACAACGCCGCCAGCTTCTCCCAGCACGACGCACCGATCGAGGTGACGTTCCAGCGGATCCAGAACAACCTCTGCATCGTCATCGACGACGCCGGCGTCAGCATGAGCGACGAGGACCGGCAGCGGGCGACGGAGCTGCTCGCGGGCGATGTCGTCCCCCGTCTCTCGCAGCTCGGCAACCAGCCGAAGTTCGGCTTCCCGGTGATCGGCCTGATCGCGCGTCAGTACGGCTTCAAGGTGGATGTCACCGGAGTCTCCCGGTACGGCGGCGTCCGTGCCGTCGTCCTGCTGCCCGAGGAGCTGTGGACCATGGAGGAGACACCGGCCAAGGAGGCTCCCGTCAGCAGCATCCTGCGTGCCGAAGGACGGCCGCAGAGCGGGACGTCGCGTACGACGCACGGCCTGCCGAAGCGCGGAGCGCGCCAGGCGCCGATCGCGAGCGTGCCCGACCCCGAGGCCGACCTGCCGGCGGCACGGGCCCCCCAGGAGACCGGCCGCTCCTCCGGGCGCAGCCTGGGGGCCTTCCAGCGCGGCACGCTCTCGGGCCGCAACCTCGATCCCACGTCGCTCGAAGGGTCCGAAGACGCATGACCGCCGACCTGTCGTGGATGCTCGAGGACATCGTGCACAACGTGCCCCGGGCACGGCACGCCGTCCTGCTGTCCGCGGACGGCCTGCCTCGTGGGGCCACGGAGGGCCTGGCCGAGAAGGAGGTACGTACCATCTCCGCCGCCATGGCCGGGATGCAGTCGCTCAGCCGGGCCACGGCCCACTTCGCCGGGCCGGAGGAGGACCGGCAGTGGAACCAGACGATCATCGAGTTCTCCCACGGGTGGAGCTTCCTGATCGGAGCGGGGCAGGGTGCCTATCTGGCCGCCGCCGCGGCGCCCGATGTGGACATGCAGCAGATCTCCTTCCGTATGCACCGCCTCGTCGCCCGGCTGGGGAACAACCTCACCACGCCGCCGAGGGTGAGCACGGAGGACGATGCCGGCACGCGGGGCACGGGCGGGGCCAGGCGTGAGAGCACGGGCGATTCGGGGTTCGTGATCGCCGACCTCGACCGGGTGATCGCCGATGTGCGGGGCGCCCGTCACGCCGTACTCCTGGGTTCCGACGGTCTGCCCCGCGGGGCGACCAGCGGGCTGAACAGGGACCTGGCGGACACGATCTCCGCGGCCATGACGGGCATTCACGCCTACAGCAGGGTCACCTCGCAGTTCGCGGGCGTTCTCGAGGACGCCGAGTGGCGGCAGACGGTCATCGAGTTCCAGCACGGCTGGATCTTCCTGATATCGGCCGGTACGGGGGCCTTCCTGGCCGCCGCTGCCGAGCACGACTGCGACATCGAGGAGTTCACCACGCGCCTGCACGAAGTCATCCCGAAACTGACCACGCCCGTAGCGCGGGGAGAGGGAGCAGGCCATGCCTGACGAGCCCGAGCAGGAGCTGGAGCTGACGTCCCCGTTAGTCCCCCTCTTCGTGATCACCAACGGACGTGCACTGCCCCCGGACCACGAGTACGAGCACACCACCCTGGTCATGGCGGCACAGGACGCGTCGGCCGCGGCGCGCACGCTCTCACCGGAAACGGGTCAGGTCCTGGACCTGGTCGCCGAGGGCTTCCTGTCCGTGGCCGAAGTGGCCGGCCACACGCACCTGCCGCTGGGCATCGTGCGCATCCTGCTGGCGCAGCTGGAGGAGGACGGTCTCATCCTCGTGAGGAGACCGATACCACGCGCCGAGCGTGTCGACAGAGAACTGGTCAGCGCCGTGCTCGAGGGCCTGAAGAATCGATTCGGAGCGTAACGCGTGTACTTGGATCCAGACGTCTCACAGGCGGTGAAGATCCTCATAGTGGGCCACTTCGGGGTCGGCAAGACCACCTGCATCGGAAGTCTCTCCGAGATCGAGCCGCTGCGGACCGAAGAGGAGATCACCGAGGCGAGCGAGGGTTTCGACGACCTGTCGGGCACGCCTCACAAGAAGACCACCACGGTGGCGATGGACTTCGGCCGTCTCACCCTCAGTGACACGCTGGTCCTCTATCTCTTCGGAACGCCCGGCCAGGAGCGTTTCAAGGAGATGTGGGAGGAGCTGTCCCGGGGCGCGCTGGGCGCGCTGGTACTCGTCGACCCCGAGCGGCTGCACGAGTCCTTCCCGGTCCTCGACCTGGTCGAGAGCTTCGGTCTGACGTACGCCATCGGCGTCAACCACTTCGAGGGCACCACGGACTACCCGCTCGACGAAGTCCGCGAGGCGCTGAACCTGACTGCCGACACCCCCGTCGTGAAGTGCGACGTACGCGACGAGAACACCTCGGCGCAGGCACTCATCACCCTCGTCAAACACCTCATGTCCCTACTCGGCTAGGAGCGCCGTCATGCAACAGCCTCTTGACCCGCAGGAGATACCTCCCGGATGCCCCGCGCACGGGAACGTACAGCTGTACGGCCCCTCGTTCGGAGCGGACCCCGACGGCCACTACGCGCATCTGCGTGGGTTCGGCCTGAGCGCACCGGTCGACATCGCCCCGGATGTCGAGGTCGAGCTGATCACCAGCTACGACGCCGCCCTGTACGTCTTGCAGAACCCCTCTTCCTTCGTCCGCGACTCCCGCCGCTGGAACGCGCTGAACGAAGGGCGTGTCCCGGCGGACAGCCCCGCCCTGCCCATGATGAGCTACCGCCCCAACGCGCTGTTCAGCGACGGCGCGGCGCATGCCCGGCTGCGCCAGGCGGTCACCGACAGCCTCGCCACGGTCAACGAGCGCCAGCTCGTCAGGCAGACGCAGCAGTCCGCCGACTACCTGATCAGCCGCTTCAGTTCCGAGCCCCGTGGCCAGGCGGAGCTGATGGCCGAGTACGCCCAGCCGCTGCCGCTGCTGGTCTTCAGCGACCTGTTCGGCTGCCCGCCCGAGATCGGCGACCGTGTGATCGCCGGGATCAGCGGCATCTTCGAGGGCACCCCGGGCGCCGACGAGGTGCTGGGCGGGGCACTCTCCGAGCTCATCGCTCTCAAGCGGCGCCGTCCGGCAGCAGACCTGACGACACGTCTGATGGAGCACTCGGCGCAGCTGAGCGACGAGGAGATCCTGCACCAGCTCGTGACCCTGTTGTCCGGCGGTACTGCACCTCTGACCGCCGCCATCGGAACGAGCAGTGCGCTCTACCTGGGTGAGGAGTGGCAGACCGGGCTGCCGGTCGAGGACGCCGTGGCGCAGACTCTGTGGAACTACGCGCCGATCGCCAACTACGCGGCCCACTATCCGACTCACGACGTCGAGCTGGGCGGCAGGGTGCTCCGGGCCAACGACCCGGTGCTGGTCTCGTTCGCCGCGGCCAATACCGACCCCAAGCTGACCGAGCACCGCCAGCAGCTCAGCGCCAAGGCGCACCTGGCCTTCGGCGCGGGTCCGCACGCGTGCCCCGCCAAGGACCCGGCGTTCATGATCGCGGTCACTGCCGTCGAGACCCTTCTCAACCGGCTGCCCGACGTCGAGATGCGTGTTCCGTTCAAGACCCTCGCCTGGGCGCCGACCCCGTGGAGCCGCTCGCTGGTGACCCTCCCGATCCGCTTCAGCCCGCGGACGGTGCAGTCGGCCACCGAGCCCGCCCGCCCGCAGGCAGGCCAGGGTGCCCAGCAGTCGGCGCCCGGCGAACAGCGTTCCGCCACCCGGGCATCCGGGCCCGGGGCTGCCGAGGCACCGCAGCACAAGGGAGGACTTTTCAGCCGATTCCTGGCATGGACAAGGGGAGAGTGATTTTAGAGGAGTGATTTAAGTAACCTCCTGAGACCCCTGTGTCACCGGATGCTTCAGTGATCTTGTGGGTATGCATGGCGGCTGGTTCTCAGAAAGGAGCCGCCATCATGAGTGTTGTCACGACTCCGTCGTATGACCGCAGGGCGTCCGCCTCCCTCTTCTCGCGTCTGCGGACGTCAAGGGGGCAGGCCGATCCCTTCCCGATATACGAGGAGTTGCTGTCGAGGGGCGAGGTCTTCCCCGCCCCTTGGGGCGGCTCCGTCGTCACCAGCTTCGCCGTCTGTGATCAGATACTGCGCAGCCGTGACTGGCTGGAGCCCGACAAACGGTGGCGCGAGCGACAGGGCTCGGGCACCCGCTGGAACGCTCCGTCCTCACGGGAGATGAGCAATACGCTGGCCGCGCTCAACGCCCCGGAGCACTCACGGGCGCGCCGGGCGGCCGGCACGTTCGACCGGGCCACCGTGGAGCGGATCGGCCGGAACGTGACCAGCACGACGGACCGGCTACTGGACTCCCTGTCGGAGCGATTGCGCGACGGGGAGGCGGACTTCGCGTCACTCGTGGGCGACGAACTGCCGGTCGCCACCATAGGCGACTGGCTCGGGCTGCCCGCCGCCGACTGGCCCCGTCTGCGGGAGCTGACCCACGACCAGGTCTTCACCCAGGAACTGCTGCCATCGGCGAGCCAGTTGGCCGGGTCCGACGCGGCCACGGCCGAACTGCGCGCGTACTTCGTCGATCTGGTGCGTGAGCGGCGAGCCCGTCCGGGCGAGGATCCGGTGTCCCGCTGGATCGAGACGTGGGACGCCATGGAAGCGGACCGCGACCAGGCCGACGAGGCCGTCTACCTGCTGGTGCTGTTCGTCGTCCTGGCTGCCCTCGAAACCACCTCGACGCTCCTCACCACCATGACGCTCCTGCTCGTCGAGAGCCCGGAGCGCTGGGACCTGGTCGCCGACAACCCCGACCTGATACCCGCGTTCGTGGAGGAGACGCTGCGCTACGACCCGCCCACCCATGTCATCAGCCGGGTCGCCGCCGAGGACTGCTTCCTGAACGGAATGGAGATACGCAAGGACGAGATGGTCCACCTCATGGTGGGAGCGGCGCACCGGGACCCGGCCAGGCACAAGGACCCCGACCGGTTCGACGTGCTGCGCAAGCCCGCCCACCTCGCCTTCAGCGGAGGCATCCACTACTGCCTCGGCGCGCCGCTGGCCCGGCTGGAGGCCCAGACCCTGCTCCGTCAACTCGTCCGGCGCCTTCCCCGCCTCACCCTCGTACGCCGGCCTACGATGGCGCCCCGGGTGGCGTTCCGGCGCCTGCTGAACTTGGATGTCGCCGTCGCATGAGCGAAACAGCCAGCACCCTCGCCAGGCCCTCCCGCAAGGCGATACGCGTCGAGCAGGACGGTCCCGTACTCCATGTCCGCCTCAACCCCTGGGAGCAGGACGACACACTGGGCGTCGACGCCCTCGACGAGCTCCTCCTCCTGCTCGACGATCTGCACGAACGCCCGGACATCCGCATACTGACCCTGTCGTCCCTGGGCACCGACTTCTGCCTCGGCGCCGACCGCAGCGAGTACGAGGCGGCGCTCGCCGCCGATCCGACCGGAGCCGCACTGCGGCGCATCGGGGACAAGGCCCAGCGTCTGTGCCAGGCGCTGGAGAACACGCACGCGGTCACCATCGCCCGGCTCCACGGCCGGGTGATCGGCGCCGGGCTGGCACTCGCCTCGTTCTGCGATCTGCGCGCGGGCGCGGACACCTGCCGCTTCCGTATGCCGGAGGTCGGCATCGGACTCCCACCGGCCTGGGGAGGTGCGATGGGCCGTCTGGTCTCCGAGGCCGGCGCCGCCAGGATCCGCGAACTCTTCCTCACCTGCGACGTGTTCGACGCGGCCACCGCCCACCGGCTCGGCCTCCTCCACAAGACCGCCCCCCTCGACCGGCTGGACGAGGCCATCGACGCCTGGACGAGGCCGCTCGTCCGGCGCTCGCCCGAGGCCCTCGTCCTGACCAAGCGCATGCTCGCCGGCTACGCGCGGGCCGACCGCACGGCGGACGTATCCCTGCTCGACTCCCACCTCCTGACAGGCCACATCAATCAGCACCGAGGAACAGGTACGGCAGGAGCCCGGTGACCTGAACACCTGGTCGCCTTCTTGAACCGGCGCGAAAGGGGGTCGTATCGGATCACTCCGGTACGGCCCCCGGTCCGTGGAGGCCAGGTCGGTCCCACGCCGGTCACCACCCCGTGGGCCACGGTCAGGACAATGGCGCCGGGCCGGGGATCGCGGGGATGGGCCGGTCGATGCGGTAGACGTAGTGGGCGCGGTCGTCATCCGGGTTGTCGGGCTCCAGGTCGGCGGTGCCGATCCTGCGCAGCCCGGCCTTCTCCAACGCCCGCCACGAGGCGCGGTTCGCCGCGTGGACCGGGACCACGAAGGCGGACGCCTCCGGCCAGTCCGTCCATGTGGCCTCTACGACCGCCCGGATGATGCGCGGTCCCAGCCCTTGACCCACCTTCTCGGGGTCACCGAGCAGGTAGTCGATCGTGACCGCCCCGTCGGGCAGTTCGGCCTGGCCGGCCAATTCCGCGCAGTATTCGGGGTAGTCCGCGAACCGGCACCGCTGCACCAGGGCAACCGGGCTGCCGTCCAGCATGACCAGCAGGTCGTCGGAGGGCTCCTCCCCGCGCGCCGCCGGTCCGAAGTCCCGCGCGACGGCCTCCGTCGACGTCTCGTGGTGCCACCACCGCGCCACATGCGGCTGCGCGAGCCATTGCCGCAACAGGCCGAAGTCCCCCTCGGCCACCCGCCGCCATGTGATCACCGAGCCTCCTCGCAACCGCACCGGAACACGGAAACTCTAGTTGCTCAAGAGGTCCGCCGGGGGCGCTTGCCCCGCGCCCCCACGGCGGCGACGTGCGATCCGGCGAGGGCCACGGCCACCGCCGGCGACAGGGCGGTGGAGACCGACCGATGCTTCCTCGACCGCCCGGGATACGACATCGGGGTCCACCGGAGGGCCACCCGCCCGGTCGAGTTCGGCGCGTACGAGGACCTCGGCCCGGTCGGCGATCCCGACGGCACTCGACTCGTGGATACGTGACATGCGAACCGCCTGGACCTCCGCGCCGGTGGGAGTGGAACGCCCGCGACGATATCCGAGGCAGTGCACGGGGCAGCGATTCTCGGCCTGCCCCTGGCGCGGTGACGGCCGTTCGTGTCGTAGAGACTTGAGAAGCTGGGCAGCGGCGCAGCGCAAGCAGCAGGCCAAGGCCGACGAGGAGGACACGATGAGAACCGCCCCGACGGGCCGGCACCCGCTGGACTCCGCCAGTGTCATGAACGCGAAGAAGACCCTCTTCGAACTCCTGGGCCGCGCGGGAGTCTTCCGGGACGAAGCCGAAGAGCTGATCACGCTCGTCGAAGCCGGCGCGATCGCGGACGCGCACAGCGAGGTGGGGAAAGCGGAGGGTGCCCCGGACAGGGACGGGGAGTCGTACGGCATCGGCTGGCACGACGGCGCCCGGGCCGTGAGTGACGCACTCGCCCGCCTTGCCGAGCAAGCCCTTGAGCGAGCCATCGGCCCTGCGGCGTCCGACGCGGCGGAGGACGCCGTAGGAGGCCGTCACCCCGTCGGCAAGGTGGACGTGGAGCGTGCGAAGGTGGCCGCGACGCCGCTCTATCTCTCACTCAGCGACGCCTCGGATCTCGACCCCGAGGTGTCGGACGAGGTCCTCGCCCCGGTACTCGGCACGATGAGTGTCGTGGGACGGGTCGGGTACGCGGGACGGCTGGAGCAGTTCACCGAGGACCATCGGGAGCGGCTGGCCGAGCTGTACGCACAGTACGGGCCCCGCAGCCGCACCGCCGTCCACAGCCGCTACTCGCTACTGCACTCCCCCGCGAGCATCGCCGTACTCGAACGCCTCACCGCCGCACCATCCGCGCTCCGGGCGGAATGGGAGCACGCGGAACTCCCCCCGGCATGGCTGGAAGGGCTCGCCGCCGCCTGGTGCGCGTCGGAGGCCCCTCCGGGCTGACGCCCGTCCGGGCCTCCCGACGCGGGTTGCGGCCCATGCGGTTCAGGTCAGGTCGGCCTGCGCGGGGGCGTCGTCGAGGAAGCCGCCCGACTGGTGCTGCCACAGCTTCGCGTAGGCGCCGTCCGCCGCGAGCAACTGATGGTGCGTGCCTTGCTCGACGATCCGCCCACGGTCCATGACGACGAGCCGGTCCATGGTGGCGACCGTGCTGAGCCGGTGCGCCACCACCAGCGCCGTACGCCCCTCCATGAGGTGCCACAACGCCTTCTGGACCAGGACCTCGCTCTCGGAGTCCAGTGCGCTGGTCGCCTCGTCGAGCAGGAGGATCGGCGCGTCGCGCAGAATCGCCCTGGCGAGGGCGACCCGCTGCCGCTGGCCGCCGGACAGCTTGACACCCCGCTCGCCGACCATGGTGTCGAAGCCGTCCGTCAGCGCGTCGGCGAACTCCGTGACATGAGCCGCCTCGGCCGCACGGCGGATCTCGGCCTCGGTGGCGTCGGGCCGGGCGAACGCGATGTTGTCCCGGAGCGTGCGGTGGAACATCGCCGGGTCCTGCGGCACGTAGGCGATCAGGCTGCGCAGATCGGCCTGGCGGAGCCTGCTGATGTCCTGCCCGCCGATCAGGATCCGGCCGTCGTCGATATCGGTCATACGCAGCAGCAGGCGGCTGAGCGTGGTCTTCCCACCGCCGGACCGGCCCACGAGCCCGATCTTCGCGCCACTGCTCACATCGAGGTCGAGACGCTCGAAGAGCGGCTTCGCACCCGCGTGGGCGAAGGTCACCTGCTCGAAGCGGACATCGGCGGCCTTGGACAGCAGCGGCTCCGGCGATGTCGGGTCGAGCACTGTCGGCTGTGCCAGCAGCAGTTCTGTGAACTGCCCGGCCTCGGTCAACGAGCTTTCCAGACGGCGGTAGATCTGGTTGAACTCGAACATGATGCGCGTCGCGTTGGTGTAGTACGTGAAGGCGACAACGACGGCCTCCACGCCGTGCTCGCCCCCGCCGAGACTCACTGCGAGCAGCAGGCCCATCACGTTGGTCAGTACGGACATCGGAGCAACCAGCGTGTCGATGCGCAGGTTGCCGTAGTCCCAGGAGCGCAATGTGAGCCGCCGTGACTCCGCGACGCGGGACCGGTGCTCGGCGGCCTCGCGCTCCTCGGCGGCGAAGGCCCGGACCGTGTCCATGTTCATCAGGCTGTCGGCGACGTGACCCGACACCTGGGCAATCGCTTCCTCGCGCCGGTCGACGAGCGCCTGGCGACGACGGATGAGGGGCGTCACACACAGAGCTGTCAGCGCGATCATCGTCAGGAGACCTACGACGAGCAGCGGTTCGTAACTCCACAGCACGACCGACCCGAACAACAGCGGCACGAAGCTGCCCACGACCGAGAAGGTCAGGGTGTCCACGCACTCCTCGAACCGGGAGGCGAAGCTCAGGACCCGCTTGGTCAGTGAGCCGGCGAAGTTGTCGTGGAAGAACGTGGCGTCCTTGGCGAACAGCTCGTCCATACCGACCACGTAGAGGTGCTCGATACCCCGGGCGTCAAGGCGGTTGAGAAAGTGCAGTCCGATGCGCCACAGCGCCTCCGCGAGAAGGAGAACACCGGCAAAGCCGAGCACGTAAGGCATCGTCGCGCCGAGATCGGTCCCGCCGTCGCCGGCAATGTGGCCGACGAGCTTCGCGACGATCAGCGGCGCGATGTAGTTGATGCCGATGTTGCCCATGGCCGGCAACAGCATCGCGGGGGCCGTCAGCCACCGGTGCCGGGCCAACTCTCTTCCGTAGTAACGCAGTGCCAGGAGCACCGCCCCCTTGCCCGGCGATTCCTCACGCGCTTCAGGCAATCCCGTTCCCACCCCTGGTCGACGGAGCCTGCGCGGCTCGCGGCGACGTGTCCGCGCGAGTACGGGAGGCCTGGAATCGCAGTGTCCCGCGAGGGCGTCCGGCCGGGCCACGCGTTTTTCTCGGCCAACGGCAACGCCGTAAACGCGTCAGTCCTGCCGGTGCCGACGCGGCATCCCGTAGTGCCCGCACGCACACCCGACACCAAAACTATGGTGTCCCGCCACATTCGCCCCCGACCTGCGCCTTCCTACGGTGTGGCGACACGGAAACGTCCCCGCCAACCGCCCGGAAGTGGTACCCATGGCCGCGCCAGCAACTTCGCCACCAGCACCTTCGAACCTTCGCCGGATCGTCGCCGCGAGTCTCGTCGGCACCACCATCGAGTGGTACGACTTCTTTCTGTACGGATCGGCCGCCGCGCTGGTCTTCAACAAGCTGTTCTTCCCAGGGAGCGACCCGCTCGTCGGCACCCTGCTCTCCTTCCTCACGTACGCGGTCGGCTTCGCCGCCCGGCCCATCGGCGCCCTGGTGTTCGGGCACTACGGTGACCGGCTCGGGCGCAAGAAGCTGCTGGTGCTGAGTCTGCTGCTGATGGGTGGCGCGACGTTCGCCATCGGGCTGCTGCCGACGCACGCGACCATCGGGACCGCGGCCCCGGTGCTGCTCACCGTCCTTCGTCTGGTGCAGGGCTTCGCACTCGGCGGTGAGTGGGGCGGGGCCGTGCTGCTCGTCTCGGAGCACGGTGACGCCAAGCGGCGTGGTTTCTGGGCCTCCTGGCCGCAGACCGGGGCTCCGGCGGGGCAGTTGCTGGCCACCGGGGTGCTCGCCGCGCTGACGGCGCTGATGTCCGACTCGGCGTTCCTGGCCTGGGGTTGGCGCATCCCCTTCCTGCTCTCCGGTGTGCTCGTGATCCTCGGCCTGTGGATTCGTCTCTCTGTCGATGAATCGCCTGTGTTCAAGGCCGCTCTGGCGCAGGCAGCGGCACGCAAGTCGACCGACGCGGCGGCCGAGAAGATGCCCATCGTCGCCGTGCTGCGCCATCACTGGCGGGACGTTCTGATCGCCATGGGCGCGCGTATGGCGGAGAACATCAGCTACTACGTCATCACGGCGTTCATCCTGGTGTACGCGACCGTTGCCGTGGAGATGAGCAGGCAGACGGCGCTCAACGCCGTACTCGTCGCCTCCGCCGTGCACTTCGCGGTGATCCCGCTGTGGGGCGCGCTGTCCGACCGGATAGGGCGCAGGCCGGTTTACCTCATCGGCGCGCTCGGCGTGGGGCTGTGGATGTTCCCGTTCTTCGCGCTGATCGACACCGGGAGCTTCGGGAATCTGCTGCTCGCCATCACGGTCGGGCTCGTCTTCCACGGCGCCATGTACGCACCGCAGGCGGCCTTCTTCTCGGAGATGTTCGCGACGCGGATGCGGTACTCGGGTGCTTCCATCGGCGCGCAGTTCTCGTCGGTCGCGGCGGGTGCGCCGGCGCCGCTCATCGCCACCGCGCTGCTCAACGACTTCGGGAGTTCGACGCCGATCGCCCTGTACGTCATCGCCGCCGCGCTGCTCACGATGGTGGCGATCCTGTGCGCGAAGGAGACCCGTAACCGGGACCTGTCGGACATCGGTGCGGATCCGGAGGACCGACCCGGCGCGTCGGCCCCGCTGCCCGCCGACGCCCGCAGCGTCTGAGGGGTTCGTTCCACCTCGTCGGGCCGGAAAATCGGACGGGCCGCCCACCACCGATGAGGTGGCGGGCGGCCCGTCCATGTCCGGTCGGCGGACCGCGCCTTACGGCTGCTGGGCGGTGCGCTCGAACCAGGTCGGTCCGTCGGTGAGGGACTGCTTGATCCGGAACAGGGCGAACTCGTTCAGCGGCGGCAGCGAGTCGACGGAGAACCAGCCCACCTCCAGCGACTCGTCGTCGTTGACCCGCGCCTCACCGCCGGTTGCCCGGCAGCGGAAGGTGATGTCGAGGTACTGGCACCGGTCGCCGTTCGCGTACTGGACGGGCTGCAGCGCCTGGGTGAGCACCACCCGCTCCGCCACACAGTGCACGGCAGTCTCCTCGTACACCTCGCGTTCGGCGGTCGCCGCGGGCTCCTCCCCCGGTTCGCAGATGCCCCCGATGACGGCCCATTTGCCGGTGTCGGAGCGCCGGCCGAGCAGCACTCTGTCCTCGTCGTCGAAGACGACCGCGGTGACCCCGGGCAGGAGGAGCAGCTGATGGCCCGCGGTCGCGCGGATGTCGCGGATGAAGTCGGGAGTAGGCATGCGCCGAGCCTACGTGTCCGTACCACCGGCCACGGGGGCGCCGGATCCGCGCAGCTTGCGGGCGCGCACGCCCCGGATCGTCACCCAGCCGAGGCCGGCCGCGGCGAGCAGCGCGAGGATTCCCTCGGGCAGCGGGCCCATGCGGGTCGCGGGCGTCAGCGAGGACCGCAGCGGGACCTCGTCGACCAGGGCGGCCGGGGTGAACATCTCCGTCTTCTGCACGATCTTCCCGTCCGGCCGGATCACGGCGCTGACCCCGCTGGTGACCGGGACGACGACGGACCGCCCGTGCTCGACCGCGCGCACCTGGCTCATGGCCAGCTGCTGGTACGTCATCTCGCTGCGCCCGAAGGTCGCGTTGTTGCTCGGTACGGCGATGAGCTGCCCCCCGTGCTTGACGGTGTCGCGTACCGCGTCGTCGAACGCCGCCTCGTAACAGGTGACGAGCCCGACCTTCGTACCCGCGAGGTCGAACACGCCGACCCTGTCGCCGGGTCCGAAGTCCCGCTGCACCCGGTCGACGTCCTTGCTGAAGATACGGACGAACGACCGCATCGGCATGTACTCGCCGAACGGCTGGATGTGGCGCTTGTCGTACGTGGCGACGGGGCCGTCCGCCGGGTCCCACTTGATGAGGGTGTTGCGCAGGGGGCCCTCTTCGGGGGAGACGACGGCGCCGATGACGGTGGGGACGCCGATCGCCCTGACGGCGTCGTCGATCACGATCCGGGCGTCGGGGTTGCGGTACGGGTCGAGGTCGGAGGAGTTCTCCGGCCACAGGACGAAGTCGGGCTGGGGCACCTTGCCCGCCTTCACCTCCCGGGCGAGCTGTTCCGTGCGGCGGGCGTGGTTGTCCAGGACCGCGCGGCGCTGGGCGTTGAAGTCGAGGCCGAGGCGCGGCACGTTGCCCTGGATCGCGGCGACGGTCGCGGTGCCGTCCTCGGCCGACGCGTCGACGAGGGGCAGTGCGGCGAAGGCCGCCGCCACGGGTGCGACAACGGTGACGACAACCGCGGCGACCGCGGCACGGGGGACGGTGCCGGTGGCGCGGTAGTGACGGAACCGGCGTACCGCTTCGAAGAGTCCGAAGCCGCACAGCACGACCGCGAAGGAGAGCAGCGGGGTGCCGCCGAGGGCCGCGAGCGGCAGGAACACGCCCTCCGCCTGGCCGAAGGCGATCTTCCCCCAGGGGAAACCCCCGAACGGCACGCGGGCCCGGAGCGCTTCGTCCAGGGTCCAGACGGCGGCGGCCCAGAACGGCCAGAAGGCGAGGCGGGTGACCGCGCTCATCCCGACGCAGCCCACCGCGATGAAGAGCGCCTCGGCGACGGCCAGCGCCAGCCACGGCACCGGGCCGACCTCTTCCCCGGTCCAGTGGAGCAGCGGCAGCATGAAACCGAGGCCCGCGAGGAGACCGAGCCCGAACGCGGCGCGCAGACGGCGTCCGAACAGGACCCAGCCGAGCAGGGCGAAACCGGGCAGAACCAGCCACCACAGGGGGCGCGGCGGGAAGCTCGCGTACAGCAGCGCACCGGAGAGTACGGCGGCGGCCGGGCGGAAGAGCCGCGGCAACAGCTTTCGGCCGCGGGACACGGGGGCGGGCGGCGGTTCGTCTACGGAGGTCATGGTGGCGCTCACCTGCCGGAGTCTACGGCGGCAGGCTGTGGGCGCCGGAGCCCGGGACGTCCCGGCCGTCGTGCGGTGACGGAGTGGGAGCACATGACGCCGCAACGTTTCTTCGTCATTCCCCCACACCGGAGCCACACGCCCGTTACCGTGTGCGCCAGTCGCTGCCGACCGGCCTGATCCGGCCGTCGTGGGCGCGACGGTCGAGGTCGGGGGGTCGACACGATGACCGCAACGGTGGGCCGGTACGGCGCGAGCGAGCGCGGCAACGCCTCGGACGCTGCCGGGGCCGTGATTCTCGCCGCCTGCGCGATCTGGTCACTGGTCAGCGCCGCGGGCCGCGACACCAGACCGGAAGGCGTACTGCTCGCGCTGCTGGCGGTCGCGGCGGGATTCACCTGCGGCCGGATCTGCGGGACGCTTCTCCCGGTCGTCGGCGCCTCGGCCGCCGCGCTCGCCGCCCTCGTCATGGCCCTGGTCTCGCGCCACGGGATGCCGGGCGCCACGGCCGCGGCCGAGATCACCCCCGGCCACACCGGGGCCGCGGCGGCCCTCCTGGTCCTGGCCGCGGGATCGGCGTGCTGCGCGGCGGCCGCGGCGGGCCGGACCTCGCTGCGCGTCACCCTGCGGCTGCTCGCGCTCGGCACCGCGTGCGCCGCACTCACCCTCGGCTCGGTCTTCGGCTTCATGGCGGCCCTCGGGGTGCTGCTCTGCTCGCTGGCCGCCACCCGGATGCGCCGCAGGCTGCTGGGCCTCGCAGGGCTCGGACTGGCCGCCGGCCTGATGGTGGGGCTGTCCTGGGCGGTGGCCGAGGACGCGTTGCCGGAGGGCCTCGCGGTCTCCCTGGAGGGGCCGCTCACCCAGAACCGGGTGCTGCTCTGGCACGACGCCGTGGAGCTGGCGAAGGAGAACCCGTTGCTGGGCGTGGGACCGGACCGCTTCGGCGAGCTGAGCCCCACCGCTCGGGAGTCCCTGCGCTCCGACGGCAAACCGCATTCCGCGCCCTTCCAGCAGGCAGCCGAGCAGGGAGTGGTGGGCGTCGCGCTGCTGGGCACCGCGTTCGGCTGGCTGCTGTACGTGCTGTGGCGTTCGCCCCGGGCCACGGCCGTGGTCCTGACGGCGGGCGCGGCGCTCACCGCCCTGGCGGCCCTGGCGGTCGTCGGCAACGCCCTCAGTTTCACTCCGGTGACGGTGGGGGCGGGGCTGCTCGCGGGGCTGGCGTCGGCACGGCGCCCGGTGGGCGAGGACGCCGGGCCGGGCGAGGACGCAGGGCTGCCGGGTGAGCGGACAGGCCGGTCCGCATGAGCCGTCTGCATGAGCCGTCCGAATGAGCCCGCCAAAGCCGGCCGGGCCGCCCTTCCGGTTCAGGCCTCCTTGGGGCTGGGCCCCGTCGCCGGCAGGTGCAGCCGGTCGCGGATGAACCGTACCGCCGCCTCCGCGTTGTCCACCGTGACGGTGAAGGTCCTGCCGTCACCGAGCCTCAGCACCACGCCCTCGCCCCTGCGCACCACCACGGCTGTGCCCTGCTCGGGACGCCAGCGGTATCCCCAGCCGCCCCATTCGCGCGGGGTGACCCTGGGTGCGAACTCCGCGCCCACCACATGCGTGAGCAGGATGCGGCGGCGTGGCAGGCCCATGTGACCGCAGCGCACCTCCAGCGCGTCCCCGTCCACCTTGACCGCCACGTGGACGAAGGCGAGGGTTCCGAACAGGATGAGCAGTCCGGCGGCGACGCAGCCGATCACGGACATCAGCAGCGGGGCGATCCCGGAGGTCCAGGCGGAGCCGACCGCGAGCTGGATACCGAGGGCCATGCACCCCGCGCCCGCGGCTGCGAGCAGCCATTGGGCACGGTTGGTCGCGCGGCCGGTCCAGACCGTGGGCGGGGCCTGGCTCGAACCATGGGTGCCATTACCGGTGTGGTCCCTCATGCCAAGCAGCGTACTCAGATTCCGCCCGCCGGGGAGGGGCCATGAGCCCGTCCGGAGGCGGTCAGGACGGTCAGCGGACGGGGGCGAGCGCCTTCAGCAGACGCCCTTCCTCGTAGGCCAGGGCGGCTTCCGGCAGCTCGGCGGCGCGTCCGCTGAGGATGACGGCGAGGGTGCCGGCCGGTTCGGCCGACGGAGCGGTACCGGCGCCGATACGGCGCAGCGCCTGGGCGGCCACGGCGTCGGCCGAGCCGAGCAGTGTCACCGGGGCGCTCCCGGGCTGCTGGACGGCCGCGCGGATGCGTTCGCCGACCAGCTCGTAGTGGGTGCAGCCCAGGACGACGGTCCGCACGTCCGGCGGGGTCAGGGCCGCCGCCGCGCCGATGGCGCGGTCGATGCCCGGCTCGTCGGCGTGCTGCACGGCGTCGGCGAGACCGGGGCAGGGGACCTCGGTGACGGCGACGGAACCGGCGAATTCACGGATCAGTGCGCGCTGGTACGGGCTGCCGGTGGTGGCCGGGGTGGCCCAGATGGCGACGGGTCCGCCGCCCGTGGCCGCCGGTTTGATGGCGGGTACGGTGCCGATGACCGGCAGCGCGGGTTCCAGTGCGGCACGGAGCGCGGGCAGTGCGTGGACGGAGGCCGTGTTGCAGGCGACGATCAGTGCGTCGGGCCGGTGGACGGCAGCCGCGCGGGCCACGTCGAGCGCGTGCGCGGTCACATCCTCCGGTGTACGCGGCCCCCAGGGCATCCCGTCCGGGTCGGAGGAGAGCACCAGATCGGCGTCCGGCCGCAGCCGGCGCACCGCCGCCGCCGTCGGGAGCAGGCCGATTCCGGAGTCCATCAGGGCGATCTTCACCCGGCCACCATAGTCGACACCCCTTGCGGCCCCACGGAAGTGGGGCAGACTTCGGCGGATGAGCGCCGTTGCCTGGATCGCCGTGGGTTCGCTGGTCGTGTGGGTGTGGCTGCTGGTGGGGCAGGGCTTCTTCTGGCGCACCGACCAGCGGCTTCCCCGGCGCGCGGACCCCGCGCGCTGGCCTTCGGTGGCCGTTGTCGTTCCGGCCAGGGACGAGGCCGGCATGCTGCCGGTGAGTCTGCCCTCGCTGTTCGCCCAGGACTATCCGGGCGAGGCCGAGATCTTCCTGATCGACGACTGCAGCAGGGACGGCACCGGGGATCTCGCCCGCACGCTGTCCGTACGGTACGGAGGGCTGCCGCTCACGGTCTCCTCGCCGGGTGAGCCGGAGGCGGGCTGGACGGGCAAGCTCTGGGCGGTGCGGCACGGGATCACGCTGGCCAAGGCCCGGAAGCCGGAATTCCTGCTGCTGACGGACGCGGATATCGCGCATGAGCCGGACAGCCTGCGGGAGCTGGTCGCCGCCGCGACCGCGGGCACCGGAGCCGGTTTCGACCTCGTCTCGCAGATGGCCCGGCTGCGGGTGGTCAGCGGCTGGGAACGGCTGATCGTGCCCGCGTTCGTCTACTTCTTCGGCCAGCTCTATCCGTTCCGCCGGGTGAACCGGGCCGGCTCGGGAACGGCAGCCGCCGCGGGCGGCTGTGTGCTGCTGCGCACCGAGGCCGCCGAGCGGGCGCGGATCCCGGATTCCATCCGGCATGCGGTGATCGACGACGTGTCGCTGGCACGTGCGGTGCAGCGCAGCGGTGGCCGGATCTGGCTGGGGCTGGCGGAGCGGGTGGACAGTGTGCGCCCGTATCCGCGGCTCGGGGATCTGTGGCGGATGGTCTCGCGGAGCGCGTACACCCAGTTGCGGCACAGTCCCCTGCTGCTCGCCGGGACCGTGCCGGGGCTCGCGCTCGTCTATCTCGCCCCGCCCGTCACGCTCGTGACCGGGCTGCTGACGGGGGACGCCGTGGCGGCGTGGGCGGGCGGGGCCGCGTGGGCAGTGATGTCGGGGACGTACATGCCGATGCTGGCGTACTACCGGCAGTCGCTCTGGCTCGCGCCGCTGCTGCCGGTCACCGCGCTGCTGTATCTCCTGATGACGGTCGATTCGGCGGTGCAGCACCACCGGGGGCGCGGTGCGGCCTGGAAGGGGCGTACGTATGCCCGTCCCGAGGCCGCACCGGACCGGTGACGCGTGCGGCGCGGGCTCACTTGCGGCCCGGGGTCCAGTTCATTCCCCAGCCGTAGGCGGCGTCGATGGTGCGCTGCGGGCTCACTCCGCGCTGCGGGACGAGATAGCGGGCTTCCCGCTGCACGGTGAGGTCTCCCCCGTCGTTGGTGATCAGTGCGAGCGCGCAGACGGTGGAGGGCACGGTGCACTCGTCGAGGGAGAAGTCGATGGCCGCGCCGTGCTGGGGCTGGAGGGTGACGGTGGCATGCAGATCGGCGAAACTCCGGGCGCCCTCATAGATGGTGACGAAGATCAGAAGACGGCGCAGCCGGTCCTTGTGGTCGAGGTTGACCGTGAGGTTCTCGCCGGAGGAGCGGGCGCCCGTGCGGTCGTCTCCGTCGAGATGGATATAGGGCGGCCGGCCGAGAGAGCCGAAGGCGTTTCCGAGTGCCTGGACAACTCCCTTGCTGCCGTCGGTGAGTTCGTAGAGGGCGCAGAGATCGAGATCGAGGTCGGCGTGCATGGCGACGGCCCGGCCGAGTTTGGCGCCCCAGCTCTTGAACTGTTTGCGCACTTCCCAGTTGAGATTCACCCGAAGGGCACCCGAGGTGCCCCCCTGTTTGGCCAGGGAGACGGATGGCGTTTCCTTCGTGAGGGTGACCTTCGTCAGTCTCACGGGCTGTGATGCGGGCGGAGCGGGTGGTACGGGCGGCGGTGTCATGGGGACCGGCGGGGACACGCTCGGCGTCACGTGTGATGCCTGGGGCCGGAGAGGCTGCTGTGCCTGTTGTGGTTCGTCGACGGAAATACCGAAGTCGGTGGCGAGACCTTCGAGTCCGGTGCTGTATCCCTGGCCGACGGCCCGGAATTTCCAGGCTCCCTGGCGCAGGTACAGTTCGCCCAGAATGAACGCGGTCTCGACGGTCGCGTCGGTGCTCTCGAACCGGGCGGTCTCGGCGCCGCTCGCCGCGTCCACGACCCGTACGTACAGCCCCGTGACCCGGCCGAAGCTCCCGCCGCCCACCGAGGCCGCGACGACGATGCGGTCGATGGCGGGCTCGATACGCGAGAAGTCGACGGCGAGGGTGTCCGTGACCCGGTCGCCGTCGGCCGCCTTGCCCTCGTGACGCACCGCGCCCGATGCGTGGGCCGGCTGGTTGTAAAAGACGAAGTCCGCGTCGCTGCGTACCTTTCCGGCGGCGAGAAGGAGTGCCGAGGCATCCACGTCCGGTGCCCCCGGGGTCGTGCGCCACCCCAATTCGACCCGCACGGCCCGAGCCGGCACCGGAACATTGGTTCCTTTTAGCATGGTCATGCTCGCCCCCATCGCGAGTCCGGCTGCCCGAAAGCCTTTCCCGGGACAACCTAATCCCCGGTGCGCCGGGGAGCCCACAGCCGTGACGCGTCCGGCCGGGCGATCCGCCGGTAACCCCCCGTGAACTCGCCCTTTACACGATCATTGCGCCGCCGGGTGCCCTATTTTCCCAAGTTCGCTCGCATTGGGGATCGCTGTTCACTCACAACACGTAAAACAACCCTCTTATCGGGCTCCCCAACCAGCACATCGTGGGCTTAACTTATGTGCCATGACCTCCCCCCGCTCCACCTACGGCGGCGGCTACTACGCCGCGCCGTCGTTCCCCGACACTCCGATCTACGACTCGCTGGTCGCGGAGCGGGGCACGCCTCAGATCGCGCCGATCCGAGTGCCTGCCGCCTATGACACCGGCAACAGCTATCTGCCGGCTCTGCCGTCGGCGCTGCCGGCCCTGCCCGCGGCTCCGTCCCAGCCGTCGTACGGGTATCAGCAGCAGGCGCCGCAGCAGTACCAGCAGGCGCCGATGCAGCCCGCGCAGTTGCAGCACGCCCCCGCGCCGTACATCCCGCAGCAGCCGCACGCACCCCGCGGCTATCAGCAGCAGCCCCAGCCGCAGCGCCCCGCGCCGGGCACGGGCTACGAGTCGATGCGTCCGGCTGCGCCCCGGCCGGCTCCGGTGCCGTCTCCGTACGAGGATCCGTACAACCGCCCCTACCAGGGCCGCGGGTACTGACCCGCTGGCAGGATGGGCGCATGGATCTTCCCGTGCTCCAGTCCGTCCATGTCCATCCGGTCAAGTCATTGGCCGCGTGCGCGCGGAGCGAGGCCGCCGTCGAGCCATGGGGACTCGACGGTGACCGGCGCTGGATGCTCGTCGACGCGGCGGACAAAGCGGTCACCCAGCGTCAGCGGCCCCGCATGGCGCTGGTATCCGCTGTGCCCCTGCCGGGCGGTGGGATCGAGCTGTCGGCGCCGGGGAGCGCCCCGCTGACCGTGGCTGTGCCCGCACCGGGCCGCACGGTGGCCGTGGACCTGTTCAAGCAGAAGATCGAGGTCGCGGAGGCGGCGACGGCCGCCCACGAGTGGTTCCGCGCCTTTCTCGGAGCGGACGTCCGGCTCGTCCATCTCGACGCGCCCGCGCACCGCAGGCCGATTCCGCCCGAGCACCACAGGCTCCTCGACCCGGCGCACGCGCGAGCGGGAGAGACCGTCAGCCTCGCCGACGAGTTTCCGCTCCTGCTCACCACCGTCGCCTCGCTGGACGCGCTCAACTCCCTCGTCGCGCAGGGCGAGCGCCCGGACGAGGGGCCGCTGCCGATGAACCGGTTCCGGCCGAATGCCGTCGTGGCGGGCACCGCCGCCTGGGCGGAGGACGACTGGCGGCGGATCACCATCGGCGAGGTCTCCTTCCGGGCGGTGAAGTCCTGCGGGCGCTGCGCCATCACCACCACGGACCAGGCGACGGCGGAGCGTGGCAGGGAGCCCCTGCGGACGCTCGCCCGCCACCGCCGGATCGGGAACGACCTCGTCTTCGGGCGCTATCTGATCCCCGACGGGACCGGGGTCATCCGGGTCGGGGACCCTGTCCGCGTGCTCGACTGACCGGCTGGCCGGCCAACGGGCTGAAGGAACTCTCCCGGGCCGTCCGGACGTTGGACGGCGTGAGGTTGCTCTCTCTTCGCCGCTCCGGGGTGCGAACCCTTCCGTATCGGGTTATCACGGATACGGAAGGGGGTGGCGAACGTGCGAGCGGTCTCGGGAGTCTGGCGTTGGCGGCACAATCCCCTGCGCCGTGCCACCGATCGCTTCGAGGCGTGGGTGGCGCTGCTCGCCCTGCTCCTGATGCTGCTGGCGGCGCCGGTGACCGGCTGGATGTGCGGTTCGCTCACGGACGACGCCCTCCAGCGTTCGGTACGGGCCCAGCGCGCCGAGCGCCATGTCACGACGGCCGTCGTGGTGCGCCGGGCGGACCACCCCGGCCAGTTCGTCGGCGACTCCGAAGTGGCGTCGGAGCGGGCCGCGCTGACCTCGGTGGTGGCCCGCTGGCGTACCCCCGACGGCACGACGCGAACGGGGAAGGTGGCGACGGCCTCCCGGGTCACAGGACCCGGTTCCCGGGTGCGGATCTGGACGGACGACCGGGGCAGGCCGGCGCTGCGGCCCATGGACGCACCCACCGCGCACACCCATGCGGCACTGGCCGGATTCGGTGTGTTCCTCCTCTCCGCCGCCCTGGTCGAGGCGGCCCGCCGGCTGATCGTCTGGCGGCTGACGCTGCGGCGGTATGCGCAGCTGGACCGGGCCTGGGCGAAGGCCGGTCCGGACTGGGGCAGGACCGGTACGGGCAGCTGACGCAGCGGTTCCCGGGACCGCCGGCCGGCCCCCGTGCGACTGATGAGCAGCCGACTCGTCAACTCCCGCCCGCCGCGCGCGCTACGGTGGACCGGCCGCACGAGGCAGCGCACACAGCACGAGGTGGGGGCACAGCAGCGCCATGGCACAGGGCACGGTCCAGGTGACGCACACCGGCACATCGCGATGGCGGCGCCGCACGGGTGAATACGCTTCGCTCACCGCAGCCCTGGAGGCCGCGGCCGACGGCGATGTGCTCACCATCGCCCCCGGCACGTACCGGGAGAATCTTGTGGTCCACCGCGCGGTGACGCTGCGCGGCCCCGAAGGGTCCGTCGGTTCCGTGCGGATCGCGCCGATCGACGGCGTACCCCTGACCGTGCGGGCTTCCGCCGTCATCCAGGATCTCCATGTGGAGGGCCAGGACTCGGCCGCCCCCGGTCTGCTCGTCGAGGAGGGCACGCCGGAGCTCTCGGATCTGCGGATCGTGACGCGGTCGGCCGCCGGTATAGAGGTGCGGGGCGCCGCCAGGCCCTCCGTGCGCCGCTGCACCGTCGACAATCCGGCCGGGGTCGGCATCGCCGTGCTCGACGGAGCGGGCGGTGTGTTCGAGGAGTGCGAGATCGTCTCGGCCGGGCAGTCCGGCGTTTGCGTCCGCGACGGAGCGCACCCCCGGCTGGAGCGCTGCCGCGTCCACCACACGTCGGGCGCCGGACTGAGCGTGACCGGTGAGGGCAGTTCGCTGGAGGCAGTGGGCTGCGAGGTGTACGAGATCAAGGGCAGCGGCATCCAGATCACCGCCCGCGGCACCGCGCATCTCACCGACTGCACCGTGCACCGCACCGCCGCGGACGGCATCACGCTGGACACCGACGCGGTCCTCACGCTCGCCGACTGCGACATCCACGACATCCCGGAGAACGCGGTCGACCTCCGGTCCCGTTCCGTCCTCACGCTGACCCGCTCCACCGTGCGCAGGTTCGGCCGCAACGGACTGTCGGTCTGGGACCCGGGCACGCGGGTCGACGCCAACCAGTGCGAGATCCATGACAGTACGGGCGACTACCCGGCGGTCTGGGTCAGCGACGGCGCGACCGTGATACTGGATTCGTGCCGCGTCCACGACGTGCCCGACGCCATCTTCGTCCTCGACCGGGGCTCCCGCGCCGATGTGGTGGACAGCGACCTCTCGCAGATCCGCAACACCGCCGTGTCGGTGAGCGACGGGGCGACAGCCCAGCTGGACGACTGCCGCATCCGGGAGGCGTCCACGGGCGCCTGGTTCCGCGACCACGGCAGCGGCGGCACCCTGAACAACTGCACCATCGACGCCGCGCAGACCGGTGTCATCGTCACCAAGGGCGCCGACCCCACCATCGAGCGGTGCACGGTCACCTCGCCCGCCGAGGCCGGTTTCTACGTCTCCGCCGAGGGCCGCGGCACCTTCGACAGCTGCCGGGTCACGGGCAGCGACGGCTACGGCTTCCACGTCATGGACGGCTGCCGCACCACGCTCACCCGCTGCCGTACGGAACGCTGCGCCCGTGGCGGTTACGAATTCGCCGAGGGCGGCGCGTCCCCGAACGACGCGCACGGGACGGGTCCCGTGGTGGAGGACTGCACGAGCGACGAGAGCGGTCTGCGCGGGGCCGGTGCCCCGGCTCCCGCCGTACTGACGGCGACCCAGTCGACGCCGGGGCTGCTCAGTGCGCTGCCCGACCAGCGTGCGCCCGCCGCCGGACCCGCCCCCGAGTCTCCGGCCGAACCGGTACGCGACTCCGGGGCCGTCCTCGGTGAACTGGACGCGCTGGTGGGCCTCGACAGCGTCAAACGCGAGGTGCGGGCCCTGACCGACATGATCGAGGTCGGCAGGCGCCGCAAGGAGGCCGGGCTCAAGGCGGCCTCGGTCCGCCGCCACCTCGTCTTCACCGGCTCCCCCGGTACGGGCAAGACGACGGTGGCACGGCTGTACGGGGAGATCCTGGCGTCGCTCGGAGTGCTGGAGCGCGGCCACCTCGTCGAGGTGTCCCGGGTGGATCTCGTCGGCGAGCACATCGGCTCCACCGCCATCAGGACCCAGGAGGCGTTCGACCGGGCACGCGGCGGGGTCCTGTTCGTCGACGAGGCGTACGCCCTGTCTCCGGAGGACTCCGGCCGGGACTTCGGCCGCGAGGCGATCGACACGCTGGTGAAGCTCATGGAGGACCACCGGGACGCGGTGGTGGTGATCGTCGCCGGCTACACGCACGAGATGGAGCGGTTCCTCACCGTCAACCCCGGTGTGGCTTCCCGTTTCTCACGGACCATCACCTTCAGCGACTACCTTCCCGAGGAGCTGCTGCGCATCGTCGAGCAGCAGGCCGACGAGCACGAGTACAGCCTGGCGGACGGCACCGGGGAAGCGCTCCTCAAGTACTTCACCGAGCTCCCCAAGGGCCCCGCCTTCGGAAACGGCCGCACCGCACGCCAGACCTTCGAGTCGATGGTGGAACGGCATGCCGGGAGGGTCGCCCAGCTCGCCGAGACGAGCACGGACGACCTCACCCTGCTCTATCCGGAGGACCTGCCCGAGCTGCCCTGAACCTCCCCGTCGGCCTGCCGGGGCAGGACCGCGTCCAGCCGTTCCAGAAGCGCGGCGCGCTCCTGCGCGAAGACGGGGTCGGCCTGGTAGTCGGAGTGCCCCAGGATCGGTTCGGGCAGCGGGAGTTCGGCGGTGCGGCCGTAGACCAGCGGGTCCTTGAGCGGCCCCCGGTCGACCTCGGGCCTCTCGCCCTCCTCGATACGCACCGGGCCGCCGATCGGGTCCGTGGCGCGCCACAGATTGCGCCAGCAGTGCACGGAGCGGTGCAGGCCCGCCAGGGGTACGGGGCCGAAGTAGGCCGGGAACCAGCGTCCGTACAGCCGCTCGATCGGTGAGCCGTAGGTGAGCAGCGCGACCCGGCGCCGGGTCGCGTCGGGGAGCTGCCAGACCGCGGACGCGGCCAGGACGCTGCCCTGGGAGTGGCCCGAGATGACGAGCCGGCCGCGGGTGCGTGCCGTCCAGGCCGACATCCGGGAGGACAGGTCGGGGACGGCTCGCTCGGCGTAGCAGGGCGGGGCGAAGGGGTGGGCGGCGCGCGGCCAGAACGTACCGACGTCCCAGAGGATGCCGATCGTGCGCCTGGCGTTGACGTCGCGGTAGGCGCGCCGGCCCCAGGTGACGAAGAGGATGAAGCCGACGCCGATCATCCAGGAGCCGGTCGACTGCGCGGCTTCGGCGAGCGATTCGACGAAGGGGCTGGCTCCGTCCGTGGCCAGTCCCGGCACCTGGCCGGTGGCCCAGGACCCGGCGACCGCTCCGGCGCCGAGCAGCAGGGTGGCGCCGGAGAGCGCGCCGAGCAGCCGGGGTGCGGAGTCGGTGAGCGCGGCGGTGGCCCGGGTCCGGGCGATCCGCCGGGTGCGTACGGGGTCGGGGCGCTTCTCCCCGTACTCCTCCTCGACGGCGAGGCCCATGCGGCGGGCGCTGCGCGCGGTGCGGACGATCAGGACGAGGACCGGGACGAGCAGGAGCAGGAGCAGGACCGGGATGACCGATGCCTGCCAGCTGAGCAGGACGGGCGGGCCCTCGATGACGGAGCTCCGGCCCATGCCGGGGGTGCCGGAGCCGTCGAGCCAGTCGGCGACGCGCTGGGCGACCCCGCCGGTCATGACGCCGCCGAGTGCGCAGGCGAGCATCGCCACGGCGGGTCCGCCCAGGCCGTGGAGCGAGGTGCGGGGTTCGGGGTTTCGGGCGTACAGGCTCAGGGCGACGGCGGCGAGCGCGACGACCAGCGCGCCCTGGCCGATGGCGAGGACCCGGAAGGTGACCTCCCCTGGCAGGGCGCCGTCGGACACCCAGCCGGGGCGGGACCAGGAGGCGTACAGCGCGCCTATGAGGAGCAGGGCGAGCGCGGTGCCGGGCAGGAAGGTGATGACGGCGCGGTCGAGGGTGTTGTCCAGGCGGCGTTCGCTGCGGCCCCGGCGGCAGACCACGAGGACGACGACGAGGCCGCACGTCACGAGCGCCGCTTCGAACAGGCCGCCCAGGACGCCGGATACGGGGCTGTCGCCGGTCCGGTCGTGGCGGGCCGCCGCGCCCCCGACGGCGGCGGCGACGGTGAGGAATCCGGCGGCGGTGTGCGCGGCGCGCAGCCGGGCGACGAGCCGGCGTCCGTACCAGAAACCGGGCCTGCCGAGAGCGGGGCGGACGGCGGGCGGGACGGCGGTCTCCGTCGGAGCCGCGTCCGGGGACGGGTCCGGGGACGGGGCCGGGGACGGGTCCGGGGACGGGGCCGGGGCCACTCCGTTGCCCTCCCCAGGGTCCGGCTCCGGTTCGGCGCCGGAGAGGGGGCGCTGTGACTCGTACGCGCTCCAGGTCCGGTTGGACAAGTACCAGAGCAGCCCGACCAGGGCGGTGGGTACGAGTGCGGCCACCACGAGCCGACGGCCGGGCTGCGACCACCAGCCGCCCTGGTCCGTCGAGAGGAACCCCAGCCAGGAGCGCTGTCCGGAGCACTCCGGTTCGCCCGCGCACTGCCAGGCCGCCAGGTCGAGTGCGACCTCGCAGGCCGCCGCCGTGAGGAGCACGGTGAGGCTGAGCGCGACCAGACGCACCAGCAGCCCGTACAGGCGGATCGCGCGGGTCCGGCCGGGGGCGCTGGGCCGCATCCAGTGGGCGAGGTTGACCACCATGAAGGGGAGCAGGAGCAGCCAGAGGGCACGGGAGCCGTTGCCCGAGGTGAGGTTGGACCAGCAGTACGCCTCCGCGACCGGTTCGTCGCGGTGCCGTTGCGGATCCTGCTCGGCTGCGATGTCCTCGGTACGCCGGTAGATGGCCGCGGTGGTGTCACCGGTGACGCGGGTCGTGCGGGGGTCGCGCAGCATCTCCTGGGGAGTGGCTCCGCCGACACCGTGGACCAGGAGTTCCAGCGCGGCCCCGGTGCTCTGCGGGGGCTGGATGGCAGGGGGCAATTCGGTGACTCGCTCTCTGTGCCGCGTGGTCCGTGGACCGGCGGGGAAGGGACGGGGACCGCTGGGACCTGTCCGGCGGGTCCCCGGTGCGTGCGCGGTCTCCAGAATCGCGGACGGGGGCCGCGCGTGGCACCGGTCTCACCGAATCTCCCCAGTGACGCGGAAGAAGGGGGTGCGTGGCAGGATGAGCACGTCCGGCAGGCCGCTGCGGGACCGTACGACCAGAGGGAAGGAACGGACCCGGCGTTGAGCGAGAATCAGAACCTGCTCGCGGAGCAGCGGCGTGCCTTGATCCTCGACGAGGTGCGCAAGCGTGGCGGGGTCAGGGTCAACGAACTGACCCGCAGGCTGAATGTCTCCGACATGACGATCCGTCGGGATCTGGACGCGCTGGCCCGTCAGGGTGTCATCGAGAAGGTGCACGGCGGTGCGGTTCCGTTGGTCGAGACGAGTACGCACGAGCCCGGTTTCGAGGCCAAGTCGGCGCTGGAGCTGAGCGCCAAGGAGGACATCGCGCGGGCCGCCGCCGCCATGGCCGTGCCCGGCAGCGCGATCGCCCTGTCCGGCGGGACGACCACGTACGCGCTGGCCCAGTTGCTCCTGGACGTACCCGATCTGACGGTCGTGACGAACTCGGTGCGGGTCGCCGATGTGTTCCACGGCGCGCAGCGCTCGGCCGCCGCGGGCGGTTCCCGGACGGGAGCGGCCACGGTCGTGCTGACCGGTGGGGTGCGTACGCCTTCGGATTCGCTCGTCGGCCCCGTCGCCGACCAGGCCATCGCTTCGCTCCACTTCGATGTGCTGTTCCTCGGGGTGCACGGCATCTCGGTCGAGGCCGGGCTTTCGACCCCGAATCTCGCGGAGGCCGAGACGAACCGTCGTTTCGTGCGGGCCGCACGGCGGGTCGTGGTGGTCGCCGACCACACCAAGTGGGGCACGGTGGGCCTGAGTTCGTTCGCCGCGCTCGACGAGGTGGACACGTTCGTCACCGACTCCGGGCTCTCCGCCGGTACACGCGCGGAGATCGAGGAGCATCTGCCGGGCCTGGTGGTGGCGGGCGGCCCCGCCGACGCGGTGCTCTAGACGTATTAGTCCTGAAGCTCCTGCCCGGCGGTTCCGTTCAGCTCGCGGCGGGCCCGGGACGTCCTAGGATCGTGCCGTGGCCGTCTTCCGGATCGAGCGCTTCACTCCCCTCCCCGCCGCCGAGGCATGGCGCCGGGTGACCGACTGGGAGCGGCACGGCGCGTTCGTCCCTCTCACCTCGGTGACGGTTCCGACCGGTCTGCCCGTCCGGATCGGCAGCGTCTTCGTGGCCAGGACCGGTCTGGGGCCGCTGGCGTTCGACGATCCGATGGAAGTGGTGCGGTGGACACCGCCCGAGGCCGGGCGGGCGGGCCTCTGCCGGCTGGAGAAGCGAGGTTCGGTGGTGCTGGGCCGGGCGGCGATCGATGTCTGTCCGACGAGTTCCGGTTCCCATGTGGTGTGGGTGGAGGAGCTTCGTGTCCGGTGGCTCCCGCGGTGGGGCGATCCACTGGTCGCATCCGCGGGCCGCCGGGCCTTCAGCCGGGTCCTCGACAGCCTGCTCGAAGAGGCAGCGGTACACCACCCGTAGCGGCGGGCGATGTGACCGTCACATGATCGACTCGTTTGTCGGTGTGACGGATTTCGCCTACGGCTCAGAGGGCACCGATTCCATGCCGATCCACCACCCGCAGCAACCGCGACACCCGCAGCGCCTGTCCGAAGGCGACGGCCACTCCGGAGTGCAGCAGGCCGAGGCCGCGCTCGTGGAGCACTATCCGCGTCTCGTCCGGCTCGCCTACCTCGTCCTTCCGCCGTCGCTCGGCCGGCACCGGCGGGTTCTCGCCGCGCACGGGGCGGTGCAGCGGGCGCTGCCCGGTCCGCGAACGAGCCCCGAGCAGCCCCCTGTTCCCGTGCTCTCCCGGGTTCCGGCACAGACCCGGGGCGCCATACCGGCAGGGGTCGCGGCCCGGCCCCCGGAGGCTCCCGCGTACGTCTGGATGCGGCTGCGGGTACTCCGTACCGCGCTGGCGTACGAGCGGCGGCCCCGCTGGTGGCCCGCCCGGCTCCCCGCGCCGGCCGAACTGCGCCCGACCGTTCCGGTCGTCTGGGGCCTGCGGCTCTTCCCCCGGGCGGGCGGCGTCGAGGAACTGGTGCTGGACCGGGCGCTCTCCCATGTGCCCGGGGCCGTACGCGCCGCGTTCGCCCTCCAGATGCTGGAGGCGCTGTCCGACGCGGAGGTCCGTGCGCTGCTCGCGCAGGCGGGTGCCACGGATCCGGCGCTCGCGGTGCGCGCGGCGGGGCGGCTGGCCGGCGCCGACCGTGCCGGGGCCGAAGTCCTGCTGCGTTCCGGCGAGTTCGACCCGTGCACGGTGCAGACGCGGCCGAGCGACCTGCTGCGGCGCAGGCACCGGCTGCGGGCAGCGGCCGCAGCAGCCGCGCTGTGCGTGGTCGCGGGCGCGCTCGTCGTCGGAGCCGAGGACGGCTCCACGGGTGTCACGGACGGCGGGTCGACGGCGCTCCTCGCGTCCGCTCCGGCGCTCGAACCTGCCGGGCTGCTGCGGGCGGCCGCGGAGGAGTGGGCGGACACCTCGCGCGTCGACTTCACCGCGTGGCCCGCCCGCGGTGACCGTACCGACGACCCGGAGCTGCTGGGCCGGGCCCTGCGCCTCTGGGGGCAGACGCCGCGCACCGCGGCGGTCTCCACCACCCCCGGCACGGTCGCGGCGCCGCCCGCGCAGCCGCCCCGGCTGCTGTACGCGGGCGAGGTGGACGGTGCGGCCGTGGTGCTCCTCCACGACGGCGGCGTACGTCTCGTGCGGTACGCGGAGTCGCTGTCCGGGCCGGGCGAACCGGCGCTGGACTTCGCGCGGACCGATGACGCCGGTGTGACGACGGGCGCCGCCGTGGTGGTCAGCCGCGGCGGCGACCGGGCCAGATTCCTGCTGGCTCCGTGGATCGCGGAGAGCGCCACGCGCGATCTGCTCGCTCCGGACGTCCCGGCCCGCGCGCTGGGCGTGGGCCGCGACGGGGTGACGGCAGCCGTGCCGCGTCCCGCGCCGGGCGGCACCTGCGACACCTGGCCGGTCCTCCAACTGCGCTCCTCGGAAAGGATCGTGGAGAAGCACTCGTTCCTCGTCACCGATCTGGGCGATCTGGCTCCCGCGCATCTGACCTACACGCCGCGGCCGGGCGAGGGGGCGCCACCGCGTCAGCCGCGCGAGGCCACGAGTGCTCCGGCGCTGCTGAGCTGGGCGCGCACGGCCTGCTCGCTGCGGGCGGTACGGGGAAGTGGCGTCCGCGCAGTCAACAACTGGGAGTTCGCCGAGCAGACCCTGCCGGAGACCCGCGCTTCGGCGGGCTGGCTGTGCACCAGGGTGGACACCTGGCGGGGACCCGGCCGTGTACTCGTGCAGTTCACCCAGCCCGGCCCCTCACGCACGGCTCCGGCCACGGTGGTCGCCGACCGCGGTGACACGGCGCTGTGCAGCAGGTTCGGGCAGCACATCCTGGCGGGCACGCACTGGAAGGCCCCGTCGGGCCGCTGGTACGTGCTCGCGGCCGGCAGCCGGGCGGTGAGCCGGATCGAGGCGCGCGGCGAGGCCAGCGGCGCGGCGGACGGTACGACGCTCGCGGTACGGGCTCCGCAGGGCGCTTCGGTCGGCCTGACGGCCCGGCTGCGTACGGGCGGGACGCTGTCCGCCGTGAGATGAGAGGCGGGGGCACGGCGGACATCTGGCGCTCCGGCCGCTATGGTGTGCGCGGTTCCGCCCGCAGCCGACAGCACCGGAGGTGCGTCATGACACGCCGACTCCGCTCCGTGGGGCTCGACTTCGTCGATTCCGCCCCGCTGCGCCTGGTCTTCGCGTCCGAGGTGTCCGCGCCTGTGGACGTGGTGTATCGGGCGCTAGCCGAGGAGGTGGAGTCCTGGCCCGCCTGGTTCACGTCGGTGACGCGGGCCCGCCCCCTGGCCGGCGCCGACGGGGGCGCGGGCCGGGAGGTGCGGCTCAAGGGCGGCACCGTGTTCCGCGAGACGATCCTCGCGAAGGAACCCGGCGAGCGGTACGCGTACCGGGTCGACGAGACCAACGCGCCCGGAATGTCGGCCCTGTTGGAGGAGTGGCGGCTCACTCCGGCCGGCACCGGGACGCGGGTGCAGTGGACGTTCGCCACGGACGGCGGCGCACTGTTCCGGTTCGCGGTGCGGCTGGGGCGGGCAGGGCTCGGCCGGGCCTTCCGCGGGGCCGTGGGCAGGCTCGACAAGCGGTTGGCCGGGACCGCCGCCTGATCCAGACAGAGGGCCCCTAGGGCCTGTCCGGCGGATCATGGCCGGGGCCGCGGCGTCTGGCACGGCACCTCGCGGCGTTGCCGAAACGACCGAATAGCTCCGCTATTAGGACGCTCCGGCGCCTTGCGATGCACCGCACCAGACGCCGCGTCCTATCCGGCCCTGATCCGCCGGACAGGCCCTAGCCCGGCCAGTTCCCGGTGGCCAGGAAGTGGTCGATGGTCTCGGTGTACGGGGCGATGTCCAGGCCCTGTCCGCTGAGCCAGCTGTCGGAGTAGTACTTGTCGAGATAGCGGTCGCCCGGATCGCAGATCAGCGTGACGACGCTGCCGGTGCTGCCCTGTTCCACCATCTCGGCGACCAGCTTGAACGCGCTCCACAGTCCCGTACCCGTGGAGCCGCCCGCCTTGCGGCCGATGGCGCGGTCCAGTGCGCGCACCGCGGCGACGCTGGCCGCGTCCGGCACCTTCATCATCCGGTCGATGGCACCGGGTACGAAGCTGGGCTCCATCCGGGGCCTGCCGATGCCCTCGATACGGGAGCCGCAGTCGCTGGTGGCCAGCGGGTTGTGGTTGGTCCAGCCGTCGAAGAAACAGGAGTTCTCCGGGTCGGGCACACAGATCCGGGTGTCGTGCTGCATGTAGTGGACGTAGCGGGCGATCGTCGCCGATGTGCCGCCCGTCCCCGCCGTGGCGACGATCCAGGCGGGCTCCGGGTACCTCTCCAGCCTGAGCTGCTGGTAGATGGACTCCGCGATGTTGTTGTTGCCGCGCCAGTCCGTGGCCCGCTCCGCGTAGGTGAACTGGTCCATGTAGTGGCCGCCGGTCTCGGCGGCGAGCGCCGCGGACTCCTCGTACATCTTCCGGGAGTCGTCGACGAAGTGGCACTGTCCGCCGTGGAATTCGATCAGCCGGCACTTCTCGGGGCTGGTGGTGCGCGGCATGACCGCGATGAACGGCACACCGATCAGCTTCGCGAAGTACGCCTCCGACACGGCCGTCGAGCCGCTGGACGCCTCGATGACCGGCTTGCCCCTGCGGATCCAGCCGTTGCAGAGCCCGTAGAGGAACAGCGAACGGGCCAGCCGGTGCTTGAGGCTGCCGGTGGGGTGCGTCGACTCGTCCTTGAGATAGAGGTCGATCCCCCACTGTTCGGGCAGCGGGAAGCGCAGGAGGTGCGTGTCGGCCGAGCGGTTGGCGTCGGCCTGGACCTTGCGTACGGCTTCCTTCAGCCAGGCCCGGTACTCCACGTCGGTACGGTCGATGTCCACGGTCGCCATAGCCCCACCGTCACGTCTGTGCCCACTGGTGTCCATCAGCGTGTTCCTCCTCGTGTCACCGATACTCGCCGACCCTCACGATATTCCCCCCACCTGCACAAACGTTGACTTTGATGCTCCATAGCCCTTCCTTGGTGATGGCCGGTCGACGCCTGGTGCGGCCGGCCGGGTCCGGGCACACTGCACAGGAGAGGAACGTCGCGAAGGGGGCGATTCGCCGTGCGGGAAGCGGAGTTCAGCGCCAGCGGGGTGAGGATCGAGCGGTGGGCCCGCTCGCTCACCAGGGCCGGGTGCGTCGTCGTCAAGGACGGCCGGGTGGCTCTCCTTACGAGCAATGGCCGGGAGATCGACAGCGCTCCGGTGGGGGCGGTCAGCGTGGGCAGGGGGTGGTTTCCGGCGGCCGACTCGGCGATCGCGCGGCTCAACGGGGTGCGTTACCGGCTGACCATGGGGCAGCGCAGCCGCGGACGCGACGGGGCGGCACCGGCCCGTCGCCTGCTCGACGTACTGCGCGGCGCCGGGGCCGCCGGGAGCTGACGGTGACGGCCGGCCACCGCGAGTTGCGGAGCGCGACCGCCTGGGTCACTCTGGACCCACGTCACTGATGGTGCACCGGCGGTGACACTGTGATCCAGTCTCCGCCGGAGCGCGACATACAGACCAGAGACAGCAGCCAGCCATCTGCTGGATCCGTTCCTTCGTCTTCTTCCGGACCTATTTCGGGGAGTCGCAGCCGTGATCAGCGAGCCAAGCAGGCACTGCGCGGTGGAGCTCCAGGCCCTGCCGTCGCGGATCGGTCAGGTCCGCAGAATCATTTCGGCGCAACTGCGCTACTGGCATCTCGATCCTCTGATCGACCAGGCAGCGCTCGGCGTCACCGAACTCCTGACCAACGTCCACCGGCATGCCCAGCCGGACAAGTCATGCACCGTCGAGATCGAGCTGCTGCTCGACCGTCTGACGGTCTCCGTCCACGACCACGACCCACGGCTGCCGACCCTGGGCAACGCCGATTCCGACTCCACGTCGGGGCGCGGCCTGGCACTGATCGCCGCGGTCAGCGAGAGCTGGGGCGTGCGGCCGGCCGATGGGTCGGGCAAGATCGTCTGGTTCACCCTTCCCGCGCCCTGCGGCGTGTCCACGCTGCCGCCGCTCGCGGTGTACGGGTCGACCACGGACGGCCCGTTCGCCTTCGTGCCGTTGGAAACGGCGGCACAGCTACCCGCCCGGTCGGCCGTCGTCGGCTGACCGGGCGGGTGCGGGGAGCAGGTGCGGGCGCTGGTGCGGGTTGGCACCATGTGCCCCGCTACTCCGTGGCGATGGCACGCAGTACGTCGAGCCGTGCGGCGCGCCTTGCGGGCCGCCAGCCGGCGAGCGCGCCTGCGGCGAGCCCCACCAGGCCCACGACCAGCAGCCTGTCCGGTGCCAGGGCGAAGGCGAAGGCGGTGTCGCCCGAGCCTTCGGACGCCTCGACGAGGACCCAGCCGAGGAATGCGCCGAGCAGCAGGCCGCCTGCCGTGCCGAACGCGGCGACCAGGATCGATTCCCAGCGGACCATGGCCCGCAGCTGGTTCCTGGTCTGTCCGACGGCCCTCAGCAGGCCCAGTTCCCTGGTGCGTTCGTGCATGGCCAGGGTGAGGGTGTTGGCGATGCCGAGCAGTGCGATCAGCACGGCGAGCGCGAGCAGCGCGTAGATCAGCGTGAGCATCACGTCGATGCCTCCGGCCGAGGACTGCGCGTACTCCTCGCGGGTCTGGACCTCCGGCCCCCCGTGCGCCTCCGCGGTCCGCTCCACGGCGGCCTTCCCCTCGTCGGCGCCCACGCCGTCCTCGAAGGACACGGCGATCAGCGAGTCGGAGTCCTGTGCCCGGTGGGGCGCCCAGGCCGCGCGGGTGATGACGTAGTCACCGGCGAGCTCCGACTCCTCGAAGACGGCGCGGACCGTGAAGGTCTGCCGGGTGCCGTCGGTGAAGGTGAGCCGGGTGGTGGAGCCGGTGCGCAGGTCGCGTTTCGCGGCCTCCGTGTCCGACAGCGCGATGCCGTCCGTACCGAGCGCTTCCAGTGATCCGTCGACCGCTCCGAGGTCGAGGACTTCGGCGAGGGCGGCCGGGTCGGTGACGGTGAGGGCGCGCCCCGAGCCGTCGACTTCCGCGACACCCTTGCCGAGACCGACCGCGGTGGCGACCTCGGGCTGCCGGTCCACGGCGGGCGCGAGTTCCGGGCTGAGCCCGCTGCCGCCGGCTCCGAACGCGGGCGCGCTGATCGCCACGTCGCCGGCGAAGGACCGGTCCACGGTCTCGTCCATGGTCGCCTTCAGCGAGGCACCGAAGACGGTGAAGAGGGAGACGACGGCGACGCCGGTCATCAGGGCCGTGGCGGTGGCCGATGTCCGCTTGGGACTGCGCAGCGCGTTGCGCTTGGCCAGCGCGCCCGTGACACCGCGCAGCCGGTCGAGGGGCGCGCCGATGACGCGTACGGCGTAGGAGGAGGCGACCGGGCCGAGCACCACGAAGGAGACGAGTACGAGGACGGCTCCCGTGCCCGACAGCCAGACGGACGGGGTGACGAGGACGCCGGTCAGGGTGACGGCGAGCGCGGCGGCGAGCAGCGCACCGCCGGTGACGACGCGCTTCCGGGAGGCCGCCGAGTCGTCGACCGCCGTCTCGCGCAGCGCGGCGAGCGGTGCGATGCGGCCGGCACGGACGGCGGGCACCAGGGCGGAGCCGAGGCAGACGAGGATGCCGACGCCCAGGGGCAGGAGCATGGAGAGTCCGCTGATGACCAGCGCGCCTTCGGGGAACGGGAATCCGATGGCGGGGAACAGGGCCTGGAGCCCGGCGGCGATCGCGATTCCGCCGAGCAGACCGGCCGCCGACGCGACGATCCCTACGACGGTGGCCTCGACGAGGGTCGAGCCGACGATCTGCCGGCGGGAGGCCCCGAGTGCGCGCAGCAGTGCGTTCTCGCGGGTGCGCTGGGCGACGACGATCGCGAACGTGTTGTGGATGGAGAACGTCGCGACCAGCAGCACGATCCCGGAGAACACCAGGAGCAGCGTGGTGAACAGGCTCAGGAAGGCACCGGAGATCATGTCCTGGTTCTCGGTGGCGGATGCCTGGCCGGTGATGGCCTCCACGCCCTCGGGCAGGACGGGGCGCAGCGCGTCGACGAGTTCCTGCTGGCTGGTGCCGGGTCCTGCCCGTACCTGGATGCTCGCCGCCTCGCCGGGCTTGGGTGTCAGGTACTTCGCGGCGTCGGCCTGTGTCATGCCGGTGTAGGTGACCTGGGCCATGCCGTCCTCGCCGCCGAAGGTGGCCAGGCCGGTGATCGTGACGCGTACGGGTTGGGGGGTGCGCAGTACGGTTGTGTCGCCGATCTTCAGCCCGCCCCTGTCGGCGGTGCCTCGGTTGACGACGACCTCGCCCGGCGCGGAGGGCACGCGTCCCTCGGCGAGGCGGTACGGGTTGAGTTCGGGGTCGTCGATCCAGTTACCCGCGACGGTGGGCGGGCCCTGGCCGCCGATGGGTTCGCCGTCGGAGCCGATGAGCTGGCCTGCGCCCTCGATGCGGGGTGCCGCGGCGGCGACCCCGGGTGTCCGCTCGATCTGCCGCACCAGGCCGGTGCTCACGGGCCGCCGGGTGCCCTGCGTCTCGCCGGAGACGGTGACCACGTCGGCGCTGCGCACGACCGCGTCCGTACCGCCGGCCGCGGTCCCGAACATGGAGTCGAAACCGGCGCGCAGGGTGTCCCCCATGACGAGGGTTCCGGCGAGGAAGGCCACCCCGAGCAGGACGGCGGTGAAGGTCCCGGCGAAGCGTCGTTTGTGGGCGCGGAGCGAGGAGAGGCTGAGGCGCACTGAGGCGCGGGTGCCGGTCACGGTGTCACCGCCGATGTGCCCGACGGGGAGTCGAATGCCTTGAGACGGTCGAGTACGCGCTCCGCCGTGGGGTCCTGCATCCGGTCGAAGAGCCGTCCGTCCGCGAGGAAGACGACCTCGTCGGCGTGGGCGGCGGCGACCGGGTCGTGGGTGACCATGACGACCGTACGAGAGGTACGGCGGACTGTTCGGCCCAGCAGTCGCAGGACCTCGTCGCCCGCGCGGGAGTCGAGGTTGCCGGTCGGTTCGTCGGCGAAGACGACGTCGGGGCTGCCCGCGAACGCCCTTGCCACGGCGACGCGTTGCTGCTGTCCGCCGGAGAGTTCGCTCGGCCGGTGGTGCAGCCGGTCGCGCAGTCCGACGGTGTCGATGAGGGCGTCGATCCACTCACGGTCGCCCCGCTCCCCCGCGAGGTCCATCGGCAGCGTGATGTTCTCGGCGACGGTGAGGGTGGGGATGAGGTTGAAGGACTGGAAGACGAAACCGATGCGCCGGCGCCGCAGCAGGGTGAGCCTGCGGTCGTCGAGCGTGCTGAGGTCGGTGCCACCGATGAGGGCGGAGCCCGATGTGAGGGTGTCGAGTCCGGCGGCGCAGTGCATCAGGGTCGACTTGCCGGAGCCGGAGGGCCCCATGATCGCGGTGAAGCGCCCGGCCGGGAAGCCGACGCTCACCCCGTCCAGGGCCCTGACCTCGGTGTCCCCGGAGCCGTAGACCTTGACGGCGTCGACGACCTGAGCGGCTGTGGTGCCCACGGAGCGGGCGGTGCGGACGGCGGCGGTCATGCCGCACCGCCCTTGGTGCGGCCGAACTGCTCGTCCAGGACGGAGAGCCTGCGCCAGTACTCCTCCTCGTCGATCTCCCCTGCCGCGAAGCGCCGGCCGAGGAGTGCGATCGGCGAGGAGACACCGGGGCCGCCCTCGGGGGTCCGTGCCTGCCAGGGGGCTCGTCGTCCGCGCCAGACCGTGCGGCGCAGGAGGGTCATGCCGCCGATGACAACGGCCGCCCAGATGATCGGGAAGAGGAGGATCCAGGGTCCGGGTCCACCGGAATGCGCCAGGGTGTTCATCTCGGTCAGCTCCCTCGTCAGAGCTCGTGTCTCGCGTTCTTCTGTCGCTTACGAGACTGTCGCGACGAGGGGGTCCGGGTCGTCGTACGGCCAGCGGTCGTGCGCGTACCTCCGTGGGAGTACGCGGGGGCGCCGGGACTGCTCCCAGCGACGGCAGCAGGCCCGGCGCCGGTTCTACGCGAGCGCGGCGAGCGGATCGTCGAGCACGGGCTGCCAGGCGAGTTCGGCCGCGCCCACCAGGCTGTTGTGGGCCAGGGTGCACGGCAGGATGGGCACGCTGCCGCTGCGCCCCCACAGGCTGCGGTCGGCGACGACCGCACGGAGCCGCTCCGGGTCGGCGTCGAGGAGGTCGCGGTGGAGCCCGCCGAGGATGATGCGGTCCGGGTTGAGGATGTTGACCAGGCCCGCGAGTCCCAGGCCGAGCCGGTCGATCAGCTCCTCGGCGGCATTGCGTACGGCCGCGTCCTCGTACTCCGTACGCAGCAGATCACCGGCCTGCTTGAGCAGCGACTCCTCCGGCCCCGGTTCGCGGCGGGCGGTGGTGAGGAAGGCGAGCGGGTCGGTCTCGACGTCCAGGCAGCCCCGGCCACCGCAGTGGCACGGGCGCCCCTCGGCGTTCACCGTGAGGTGCCCGACCTCCAGCGCGAGACCCGAACTGCCGCTGTGCAGACGCCCGTCGAGGACCAGTGCGCCACCCACACCCCGGTGTCCGGTGGCGACGCACAGCAGGTGCTGGGCGCCGCGTCCGGCGCCGTGCCGGTGTTCGGCGAGGGCGGCCAGGTTGACGTCGTTCCCGGTGAACGCGGGTCCTGTGATGCCCGCCTGACGGACGCAGTCGGCGAAGATCTCGCGGACGGGCGAGCCGGCGGGCCAGGCGATGTGCAGCGGGTTGAGGGCCGCCCCCTCCGGTTCGGCGACGGCGGAGGGGACGGCGAGTCCCGCGCCGACGCAGCGCAGCCCGCTGTCGTGCAGCAGCCGTGCGCCCGCGGCGACGACCTCGCCGAGGACCTGGGCGGGGTCGGCCATGACGGCGACGCGGCCGGGTGCGGTGGCGACGATCCGGCCGCCGAGTCCGACCAGCGCGGCACGGAATCCGTCGGCGTGGACCTGGGCGGCGAGGGCCACCGGGCCGGTCTCGCTGACGGAGAGCCGGTGCGAGGGCCGGCCCTGTGAGCCGGCCGCGGAGCCTGGGCTGGAGTCGACCCGGATGAGCCCGAGCGCCTCCAGCTCCGCGGCGACAGCGCCCGCGGTGGCGCGTGTGACGCCGAGTTCGGAGGTCAGCACGGCGCGCGTGGGCGCGCGTCCGGTGTGGACCAGTTCCAGCGCGGGTCCGAGCGCGCTGCGGCCCCGCTCCAGCTTTGTCCGGGTAGTGGTCGCCTTGCCGTTCATGGGGGCGAGTCTCCCATGATCCCGAGTCTCTGCCGACGCCCAGGTGCCGTGCGGTGGCTGCCATGGCCGGTGACAGGGGGCCGTCTTGCGTCTGCCGCACGGGCGCCCCTATGCTGAGTTTGTGCCGCAACTAAACAAACTGCGGACGGCGCTACCGGGGGGACCTGGCGGAGACACCGCCCCACCCTCGTCGGCCCGACTCCGTACCGCCCTGACCGTGTTCTTCGCCCTCGACGGCTTCCTCTTCGCCGGCTGGGTGGTCCGCATCCCGGCCATCAAGCAGCAGACAGGCGCCACCGCCTCCACCCTCGGGCTCGCCCTGCTGGGCGTCTCCGCCGGCGCCGTGATCACCATGATGCTCACGGGCAGGCTGTGCCGGCGCTACGGAAGTCACGTCGTCACCGTGGTCTGCGGCGTCCTGCTCCCCCTGAGCATCGCGCTGCCCGCCCGGACCCACTCCCCGCTCACCCTCGGGCTCGTCCTGCTGGTGTTCGGCGCCGCGTACGGCGGCATGAACGTGGCGATGAACAGCGCCGCGGTCGATCTGGTCTCCGCCCTCCGCCGCCCCGTGATGCCGAGCTTCCACGCCGCGTTCAGCCTCGGCGGCATGATCGGCGCCGGACTCGGCGGACTGGTCGCGGGAGGCCTCTCCGTCGCCGCGCATCTGACGGTGCTCACCTGCGTGGGGCTGGCGGTCACCGCGGCGGCGGGACCGACGCTGCTGCGGCACAGGAACGCCGCGGTGCCTCCCGCTCCCAGCGGTCCGGCCACGCCTTCCGCCCCGCGGCGGATGACCGCGCGGGCCCGCCGGATCGTGCTCCTCTTCGGAGTGATCGCGCTCTGCACCGCGTACGGCGAAGGCGCGCTGGCCGACTGGGGCGCCCTGCACCTGGAGCAGGATCTGCAGGCAGCGCCCGGCGCCGCCGCCGCCGGATACTCCCTGTTCGCCCTGACGATGACCATCGGCCGGCTCACCGGCACAGCGCTGCTGGAACGCCTCGGCCAGACCCGGACGCTCGTCCTGGGCGGTGCGACGGCCGCGGCGGGCATGCTGCTCGGAGCGCTCGCACCGACCGCCTGGCTCGCCCTGCTCGGCTTCGCCGTCACCGGTCTCGGACTGGCCAACATCTTCCCCGTCGCGGTCGGCCGCGCCGGAGAGCTCGCCGGTCCGAGCGGGGTGGCCGCCGCGTCGACGCTCGGCTACGGCGGAATGCTGCTGGGCCCGCCCGCCATCGGCTTCCTGGCCGACTGGTTCTCCCTGCCGGTGGCCCTGACGACGGTGGCGCTCCTGGCCGCGGCCGCGGCGGCGCTGGGGTACGGCGCACGCAACGCGGCGCACGCGTAGGGGCAGGCCGGGCACCACGGTCCGCACGGCTGGCAGAATCGCGACATGGAGATCGCCGAGCACATCAAGTCACTGGCCGACCAGGGCCGTTCACTGGCGGCTGCGGCCGAGGGGGCCGGACCCGGCGCACCGGTGCCGACCTGCCCCGGCTGGGAGGTGCGCCATCTGCTCCGCCACACCGGCATGGTGCACCGCTGGGCGACCGCGTTCGTGGCCGAGGGCCACACGGCGTACCACCCGGACGGCGGTGAACCCGATCTGGACGGGGCCGAGTTGCTCGCCTGGTTCCGCGAGGGACACGGCCGGCTGGTCGATACGCTGGAGGGCGCGCCCGCCGGTCTCGACTGCTGGACCTTTCTGCCCGCGCCGTCCCCCCTGGCGTTCTGGGCGCGACGCCAGGCCCACGAGACGACGGTTCACCGGGTGGACGCCGAGTCGGCACTCGGCGGTCCGCTCTCCCCCGTACCGGAAGCCCTCGCGCTGGACGGGATCGACGAACTGCTCACCGGTTTCCACGCCCGGCCGAAGAGCCGGGTGCGGACGGACACACCGTGCACACTGCGGGTGCGCGTCACGGACGCGGACGCGGCGTGGACCGTACGCCTGTCGGCCGAGCCCGCGCAGGCGACGCGCGGCGGGAACATCTCCGGACCGGAGCCCGTCGACTGCGAGTTGAGCGGTCCGGCCGAGCAGTTGTACCTCGCGCTCTGGAACCGCCTGCCGATGTCGGCGGTCACGCTCACCGGCGACCACGGACCGGCACGGCTGTGGGCCGAGAAGTCCGGGATCACCTGGTCGTGAGGTCCGGCGGGCGCCTCTCGGGCGCCCGTCACCCCGCCTTCAGCCCTGCGGCCCGTTCAGCATGCGCGAGAGCACCGCGCGTTGCAGCGGCCGGACCTCGGCGTGCACGGCCCGCCCCTTGTCCGTGAGCGTGACGCGCACGCCACGGCGGTCCTCGCTGCACATCCCCCGGCAGACCAGCCCGTCCTTCTCCAGCCGTGCGATGAGGCGCGAGAGCGCGCTCTGGCTGAGATGGACCCGGGAGGCGATCTCCTGTACGCGGTAGGCGGCGCCGCCGTCCTCTGCAGCGCCCTCCGCGAGGACGTCCAGCACCTCGAAGTCACTGGCGCCGAGGCCGTGCTGATGCAGCGCGCGGTCGAGCTCGCACAGGGTCCTCGCGTGCAGCGCGAGGATGTCGCGCCACTCGTCGACGAGTACCCGCTCGGACTTGTTCCCTGCCATAACCGCACGTTAGCAGAGAAGAAGCACTTTGTTGCACAGTCATTAAATGCACTTGCATTCAATGCATGTGCATGTACCGTCTTCGCATGACCTCTCCGCTCAACGTCCCCGATTCGCAAGAGCGTTGGAGCCCGCGTCTCTGGGGCACCCTCATCGTGCTCTGCGCCGCGATGTTCCTGGACGCACTCGACGTCTCCATGGTCGGCGTCGCGCTCCCGTCCATCGCCGGTGATCTCGGCCTCGGCACCTCAAGTCTTCAGTGGATCGTCAGCGGCTACATCCTCGGCTACGGAGGGCTCGTCCTTCTCGGTGGCCGCGCCGCCGACCTGCTCGGCAGGCGCCGCGTCTTCCTGATCGCCCTGGCCGTGTTCGCCCTCGCCTCGCTCCTCGGCGGACTCGTCGATTCGGGTCCGCTGCTCATCGCCAGCCGCTTCATCAAGGGGCTGAGCGCCGCGTTCACCGCCCCGGCCGGCCTCTCGATCATCACCACGACCTTCAAGGAGGGCCCGCAGCGCAACCGCGCCCTGTCCATCTACACCACCTGCGCGGCCACCGGCTTCTCCATGGGCCTCGTACTGTCCGGCCTGCTCACCCAGCTCTCCTGGCGCTGGACGATGCTGCTGCCCGCGCCCATCGCGCTGCTGGCGCTGGTGGCCGGTCTGAAGCTGATCCCGCACAGCGCCCACGACCGCACCACCCGTGGCTACGACCTGCCGGGCGCCGTCACCGGCACGGCCTCCATGCTGCTGCTCGTCTTCACCGTCATACAGGCCCCCGAGGTGGGCTGGACCTCCGCCCGCACCCTGTTGTCCTTCCTCGCCGTGGTCGCCCTGCTCACCGCCTTCGTCCTGATCGAGCGGCGCACCGCGAATCCGCTGATCCGGCTCGGGGTGCTGCGCTCCGGCAGCCAGATCAGGGCGCAGCTGGGTGCGGCGGCCTTCTTCGGCAGTTATGTCGGCTTCCAGTTCCTGGTCACCCAGTACATGCAGTCGCTGCTCGGCTGGTCGGCCCTGCAGACCGCGCTCGCCTTCCTGCCCGCGGGCGTGCTGGTAGCCCTCTCCTCGACCAAGATCGGCGCCGTGGTGGACAGGTTCGGCACACCGCGCCTGATCGCGGCCGGGTTCGCGTTCCTGGTCGTCGGCTACGCGCTGTTCCTGCGTATCAGCCTCACCCCGTCGTACGCCGCGGTCATCCTGCCCTCGATGCTGCTGATCGGCGCGGCGTGCGCGGTGGCCTTCCCCTCGCTCAACATCCAGGCCACCAACGGCGTCGACGACAACGAGCAGGGCATGGTCTCCGGACTGCTCAACACCTCCTTCCAGGTGGGCGGCGCCATCTTCCTGGCCGTCGTGACGGCATCGATCACCGCGGACGGCAGCGGCGACGGATCGCCGCAGGCGGTACTCGACAGCTTCCGGCCGGGCCTGGCCGTGGTGACCGTGATCGCGTTCGCCGGACTGCTGATCACCCTGACGGGACTGCGGCGCAAGCGTCCCGCGCAGCACACGGTGCTCGTCGCCTCGTCCGAGGGGGACCGGGCCACGGCAGCCGCCGGGGCGGTCCCGGCAGCCGGTGCCGGGGCGCGGAAGGTGACGGTCCGGGACTGACGTACGGGAGGGGTGGTGGCCGGCGGGGTGTTCTTGCCACCGGCCACCACCCCTGTGACACTTCGGACATGGGACGACGCAGCCAGGAAGAGCGCGACGCCATCACCGTCGAGATCGGTTACGCCCTGGTGAGCGCGTCCTTCGTCGCGGCGGCCGGATTCGCCGGCATCGTCGCCCCGGCCCTGCTCCTCGATCTGTCCCGCACCGCCGACCGCGTCCTGGGCATGGTCGGCGGCACGGTCGCGGCGCTCGCCTTCGTCGCCCGCGTCGTCCATGTCCTGTGGCGATTCCCGGGCGGTCGCTCCTCCGACGCGCGCCCGCTGCCTCGGGAATCTCCTCCTCAGCCGAGCCAGCCGGGCCGTACGAGCCCCGACTCATAGGCGAGGACGACGAGTTGGGCCCGGTCCCGGGCGCCGAGCTTCACCATCGTGCGGCTGACGTGGGTCTTCGCGGTCAGCGGGCTGACGACGAGCCTGCGGGCGATCTCCTCGTTGGAGAGTCCGATCCCGACCAGGGCCATCACTTCCCTTTCCCGTTCGGTGAGTTCGTCCAGCGTCTTCGCCTCGGCGGGCTCCTTGGAGCGGGCGGCGAACTCGGCGATCAGACGGCGCGTCACGCCGGGCGAGAGCAGCGCGTCCCCGCCGACCACCGCGCGTACCGCGCGCAGGAGTTCCTCCGGCTCGGTGTCCTTGACGAGGAAGCCGGAGGCCCCGGAGCGGATGGCCTCGAAGACGTACTCGTCGAGTTCGAAGGTGGTCAGCATGACCACCCTCACCTCGTTCAGTCCGGGGTCGTCGGTGATCGTGCGCGTCGCGGCGAGGCCGTCCAGACGCGGCATGCGGATATCCATCAGCACGGCGTCGGGCCGCAGTTCACGCACCAGACGCACAGCCTGCTCGCCGTCGGCGGCCTCCCCCACCACCTCGATGTCCGGCTGGGCGTCCAGCAGTGCGCGGAAGCCTGCCCTGACCAGCAGTTGATCGTCGGCAAGCAGTACGCGAATCACGGTGTCTCCTCTTCCTGCGGCGCCGCCGGTTCCTGCGCACCGGCCGGCAGCGGGAACTCCGCGCTCACCCGGAAGCCTCCTCCGGGCCGGGGCCCCGCCTCGATGGTGCCACCGAGCGCTGCCGCCCGCTCCCGCATTCCCACGAGCCCGTTGCCGCTGCCGCCCGCCTCGCCGCCGGTCGCGGGGCCTTCGTCGTCGATACGGAGCCGGACGCGCCCGGCGCCGTAACCGATCCGGACCTCGGCCGTACGCGAACCCGAGTGCCGCACCACGTTCGTGAGGGCCTCCTGCACGATGCGGAAGGCGGCGAGATCGGTGCCGGGCGGGACCGCGCCGCGTACCCCCTCGGTCTCGAGGGTGACCGACAGCCCTGCGCCCGACGCCTGTTCCACGAGTTCGGGCAGCCGGTCGAGTCCCGGGGCGGGGGCGCGGGGGGCGTCGCCCGGGGTCCGGAGGCTGGCGAGCACCTGGCGCACCTCGCCCAGGGCTTCCTTGCTGGCGGACTTGATGGTGGTGAGGGCGATGCGGGCCTGCTCCGGGTCGGAGTCGAGAAGCGCGAGGCCCACCCCTGCCTGGACGTTGATGACGGAGATGCTGTGGGCGAGGACGTCGTGGAGCTCCCGGGCCATCAGCAGCCGTTCCTCGTCGGCCCGCCGCTTCTCCGCCGCCGCCCGCTCCGCACGGGCCGCCGCCCACTGCTCACGGCGGACGCGCAGGAGCTCGGCGGCGGCGGCGACCGCGATCACCCAGGCGGCGACGACGGCCTCCTGGCCCCAGCCGGCCGCGGTGTCGCCGGACGGCGGCAGCCACCGGTAGAGCCAGTGGGTCAGAAGCAGATGTCCGGACCAGAGCACCCCGAGGGACCACCAGGCGGCCCGCCGGTGCCCGGAGACGATGGCGCTGAAGCACCCCACCGCGACGGCGACGAGGACGGGACCGTACGGATAGCCCGCCCCCAGATAGACGAGTGTCGTCGCCGAGGTACCGGCCACCGCGAGCACGGGGTGACGGTGGCGGAACAGGAGCACCGCGACGGCGACGAACAGCAGCACCCGCGCGAAGACGTCCAGCGGCTGACGGTCCTGGGACTCCGCCGCGAAGGTCGTACCCGCCATGACGAAGGCAAGGAGCGCCACGGTCGACGGCCACGGCAGTCCGGCGCCCCGCCCGAACGCCCCGGACAGCCATCGCGGCAGCCCCCCGTGCTCCCACGGGCCGGCGGATCCCCGGTGGGGACCGTCACTTCTGTGCGATCGCTGCTCGTCCATGGCGGCCACGCTAGACGGGCGGGGACCCGGCGGGCGTCAGCCGGGCGAGGTGACCGGCCGTACTCCCTGTGGAGTAGCCGGCGCGGTCATGCCGACCGCGCGGGCCAGATCGCCCACGGCCTGCCGGAACATCGGCTCCCTGGCCTCGACGATCCGGTTGAACTGTCCGAAGACCTCGAAGGAGATCAGGCCGAAGAGCTGCGCCCAGGCGGCGACGAGCGCGACCACGACGGCGGGCGGCAGGTCGGGGGCGAGATCGGCCGCCATCCGGGCGGCGTCGGAACTCAGTTCCTCCGACAGCGGCGGAACCGCGAGACCAGCGGTGCGGTAGGCGTCGCGGACGAGATCGATGAGGACGAGTCCCACGCGGGAGGCGGGGCCGACGGTGTCCTGCGGGGCGACGTAGCCGGGGACCGGCGAGCCATAGATCAGGGCGTATTCGTGGGGGTGGGCGATGGCCCAGTCCCGCACGGCGCAGGCGACCGCGGTCCAGCGTTCCCGATGCCGGTCCCGGCCCCGGTCCGCGTCCCGCCGTCGGTCCGCGTCCCGCCGTCGGTCCCCCTCCCGATGCCGACCGACGGCGGCGTCCCTGGCGGCTTCCGCCGTCTCGCCCACCGCGTCGTAGGCGTCGACGATGAGCGCCGTGAGCAGCTCGTCGCGGCTGGGGAAGTAGCGATAGAGAGCGGAGGAGACCATGCCCAGCTCGCGGGCGACCGCGCGCAGGGACAGTTTCGCGGCACCGTCCGCCGCGAGCTGCTTCCGCGCCTCGTCCTTGATGGCGGCGGTCACTTCGATACGGGCACGCTCCCTGGCCCCTCTGATCTTGCTCATGCCTTCCACTGTGCCACGAGAACAGAGCACCGGCCACTATCGAGAGCACTGCTCTTGCTTTTGCACACCGATCTCGTACACACTGATCTCAAGCGAGAGCACCGCTCTCCAAAACGCCGGAGGTTCCCCATGTCGCAGCCGTACTACCTTCAGGGAAGCCCCTTCGCCATCCGGATGAACAGCATCATCGGCTGGCTCGCCCGGCACGGTGTCAGTCTGCTCGGCACGGCGGAGATGTCGGTGCGCGGCCGGAAGAGCGGGCAGATGCAGCGCATCCCCGTGAACCCCCACGTCCACGAGGGCGCGCAGTACCTGGTCTCGGCACGCGGCCACTCCCAGTGGGTGCGCAACATGCGGGCCGCGGGCGGCGGCGAGCTGCGGGTGGGCCGCAGGACCCGGACCTTCACCGCCGTGGAGATCGCGGACGACGAGCAGAAGGTGCTCATCGTCCGCGCCTACCTGGAGCGATGGGGATGGGAGGTCAACCAGTACTTCAAGGGCATCACCGCGAAGTCGACCGACGCGGAGCTCCTCGCCGCCTGCCCCGACCACCCCGTCTTCCGGATCACCGTCCAGGGGTGACCGCGATGCCCCGCCGGGAAGGTCCCGGCTCCGGCCATATGCGCCGGACAGGCCCTAGGGCTTGTCCATCGCCGACAGGGCCCGCTGTGCCAGCGGATGCGTACGGACCAGCTCGGCGAGCGAGGTCGTCCCCCGGGTCACTCCCGCGAACGCCGTCCAGGCCGGCCGGAAGCCCGTCAGCACGGCGTGCAGGACCCCGGGGCGACGCTCGAACAGCTTGAGCATGCGACGGCCGACGCTCATCTCGACGCCCAGCCCCGCCTTGATGGCGAACGCGTAGTTGAGGGCCTGACGCCGGGCGTCCACCGCGTCGTGCGACTCCGCGATCCGGACAGCCCACTCCCCCGCGAGGCGACCGGAGCGCAGGGCGAACGAGATTCCCTCCCGGGTCCACGGCTCCAGCAGTCCCGCCGCGTCGCCGCAGACCAGCACCCGGCCGCGCGAGAGCGGCGAGTCGTCGCTGCGGCAGCGGGTGAGGTGACCGGAGGTGATCTTCGGCTCGAAGCCGGCGAGACCCAGCCGGGCGATGAAGTCCTCCAGATACCGCTTGGTACCCGCGCCGTCGCCCCGCGCCGAGATCACGCCGACCGTCAGGGTGTCGCCCTTGGGGAACACCCACCCGTAACTCCCGGGCATCGGGCCCCAGTCGATGAGCACCCGCCCCGCCCAGTCCTCCGCGACCGTCTCCGGAACCGGGATCTCCGCCTCCAGTCCGAGGTCCACCTGGTCGAGCTTGACCCCGACATGCGCTCCTATACGGCCCGCACTGCCGTCGGCACCGACGACCGACCGGGCCAGCACGGTCTCGCCGCCGGTCAGCACCACCGCGACCGTACGCCGGTCCGGCACCGCGGAGCCGTGCTGCTCCACGCGCACCACCGCCACCCCGGTGCGCAGTTCGGCGCCCGCCTTCTGCGCGTGCTCCACCAGGCCCGCATCGAACTCGGGGCGGTTGATCAGCCCGAAGAGCATGCGCCGGGACCGGCGGGTGCGGGCGAACTTCCCGTTGAGCGAGAAGGTGACGGCGTGGATCCGGTCCCGCAGAGGCAGTTCGAAGCCAGGGGGAAGGGAGTCGCGCGAATATCCGATGATGCCGCCACCGCACGTCTTGTACCGGGGCAGGTCAGCCTTCTCCAGCAGCAGCACCCGCCGGCCGGCGACGGCCGCCGCGTATGCCGCGGAGGCTCCGGCCGGGCCCGCGCCGACTACGACCACGTCCCATACCGACTCCGGTACCGACGGCTCTTCGTGCTCACGTCCGGCGTCTGCGTTCTCGCTGCTCACGATGTGCTTCTGCTCCCGATCCGACCTGTGGCCCCAGCTGCTCACGGCATCCTACGGCGCGTTTCGGCCGGACCCCCCTGTGGGAGGATCGGCCATCCTTTGTCGTACATTCGACGCCGCACCCACAGCGTCACCCACGATGCGAACACCACCGCGCCGTAGATACAACGTCGCACCCACGAGGAGCGTGCCCATGACCGCCCGTCCGATTTCCGAGACCGTCGCCTCGCTGATGCCCCGCGCCAAGACGGAGCTGGCCGAGCTGGTGGCTTTCAGGTCGGTGGCGGATCCCGCGCAGTTCCCGAAGAGCGAGTGCGAGGGGGCCGCCCGTTGGGTCGCCGACGCGCTGCGCGCCGAGGACTTCCAGGATGTCGCCCTGCTCGACACGCCTGACGGCACCCAGTCGGTCTACGGGTTCCTGCCCGGGCCCGCCGGTGCCCCCACCGTGCTGCTCTACGCGCACTACGACGTACAGCCGCCGCTCGACGAGTCAGCCTGGCTCTCCCCGCCGTTCGAGCTGACCGAGCGCGACGGCAGGTGGTTCGGCCGCGGTGCCGCCGACTGCAAGGGCGGCTTCATCATGCATCTGCTCGCACTGCGCGCCCTCAAGGCGAACGGCGGCGTCCCGGTCTCCGTCAAGGTGATCGCGGAGGGCTCGGAGGAGCAGGGCACCGGCGGTCTCGAGCGGTACGCGGAGGCACACCCGGAGCTGCTCGCCGCCGACACGATCGTCATCGGTGACACCGGGAACTTCCGGGTCGGTCTGCCCACGGTCACCGCGACCCTGCGCGGTATGACGATGCTGCGGGTGACGCTCGACACCCTCGAAGGGAACCTGCACTCGGGGCAGTTCGGCGGCGCGGCCCCCGACGCGCTGGCCGCGATGATCCAGCTGCTGGCCTCGCTGCGCGCGGCGGACGGCACGACCACGGTCGACGGCCTCGCCACGCAGGCGGAGTGGGACGGGCTGCAGTACCCGGAGGCCGAGTTCCGCAAGGACGCGAGGGTACTCGACGGTGTGGAGCTGATCGGTACGGGCACGGTCGCGGACCGCATCTGGGCGCGGCCGGCCGTCACTGTCATCGGCATCGACTGCCCGCCCGTCGTGGGAGCCACGCCGTCGCTCCAGGCGAGCGCGCGGGCGCAGATCAGCCTGCGCGTCCCGCCGGGCCACGACGCCGCGGAGGCGACGAAGCTGCTGACCGCACATCTGGAGTCGCACACCCCGTGGGGTGCGCGGGTCTCGGTGGAACAGGTCGGCCAGGGCCAGCCGTTCCGCGCCGACATCACCAGTCCCGCGTACACGTCGATGGCGGATGCCATGCGCGTCGCGTACCCGGGCGAGGAGATGCAGTCCTCCGGCATGGGCGGCTCGATCCCGCTGTGCAACACCCTCGCGGGCCTGTACCCGGACGCGGAGATCCTGCTGATCGGTCTGAGCGAGCCCGAGGCGCAGATCCACGCGGTGAACGAGAGCGTGTCGCCCGAGGAGCTGGAGCGGCTCTCGGTCACCGAGGCGCTGTTCCTGCGGAACTACGCGGAGTCGAAGAAGGCCTGACCCGACTGCGGGCACGTAGGGCTGCCCGAAGTCGCCAGGAGCAGAATTCCATGCGGCGGACCTGCGCGGATGCGTACGTTCGCCGCATGGATCTCGTACAGGTGCTCCCTCAGCTGCACATGTTCCGGTTCCGGATCGGCCAGGCGTATCTCTGGCGGGACGGCGCGGACCTGACCCTGATCGACGCGGGCGACATCGACTCGGCGCCCGCCATCGAGAACGCGGTGCGCGGTCTCGGCCTGGACCCGGCGGGGATCGGCCGGATCGTCATCACCCACGGCCACCGCGACCACTACGGCGCCGCCCAGGAACTCGCCGACCGGTACGGCGCCGACATCCTGGCCCACGCCCTCGACGCCCCGGTGATCCGGGGCGAGGAGCAGGTGCCCGACCCCGTACTCCTCGACTGGGAACGCCCGTTGTACGAGCACGGGCTGACCGTCCCCCCGGCTCCGCCCACCCGGGTCGACCACGAACTCACGGACGGCGACGAGCTGCCGTTCGGCGGGGGCGCCCGGATCGTCCACTCCCCCGGTCACACCCCTGGCTCCATCGGCGTCCATCTGGCGCGCCACGGCGTGCTGTTCACCGGCGACTGCGTGGCCGGCGTGGGTCAGGTGATGCTGGGCGTGTTCAACATCGACCGTGCGCAGGCCCTGGCCTCGTTCCGGCGGCTGGCCGCGCTGGCCCCGTCCACCGTCTGCTTCGGCCACGGCGACCCGCTCACCGCCGACGCGCCGGAGGTCCTGCGGGCAGCCGCCGACCGGGACCCGGCGGTGTGACGAGCCGGACCGCGCTCATGGGGTGACCGGTGCCTGTCATCCCACCGGTACCCCGGCCTCCAGATTGAGCACCGTCGACCGCTCGCGGGCCCTCAGCGCCCACCGCAGCCGTTCGTAGCGCGTGGGCGGCAGCATCGACGCCGCCTCCTCCTCGGTGACGAACCGCCAGTCCCGCAACTCGTCCCCGGGCAGCCGGAGCCGACCGGCGTCCTCGCGGCGCAGCAGCCCTCCGTCGAAGAGGAAGCGCAGCCCGCCGTAGCCGGGCGGCCGGGGCGACTCCCAGTCGACGACCAGGAGCTTCGGCACGGTGTCCAGGTGCAGCCCGATCTCTTCGGCGACCTCCCGGATTCCGGCCTGTGCCGGTGCCTCGCCCGCCTCCACGACTCCGCCGGGGAATTCCCAGCCGGGTTTGTACGTGGGGTCGACGAGCAGGACCCGGTCCTGTTCGTCGAAGAACAGGACCCCGGCGGCGACGGTCTCCGAGGTGGGTTCCGGTGTCTGCACGATCCCGCACTCCTCGGCCGCCCCGGTGCGTACGGCCGCGGCTATGCGCTCGGCCGTCTCGGGCGGGGTGAGGGCGCTGTTGTCGATCGTGTGGGCGTCGGCGGTGATCCAGCCGAGGGCCGCCCGGTAGGGCTCGATGTGGTCCAGGGCCCACCCCTGCGCGCGTTCGCCGGGCCCGGAGTTGCCGGCGGATTCCTCCCGGCCCGCGATGCGCGCACGCAGGATCGTTTCCTCTGGTGAGAGCAGCACATGACATACGGGAATCCGCCGGGCGGCGAGTCCCCCGAAGATCTCGTCGCGGTACTCCTGCCGCAGCAGTGTCATCGGCACGACGAGCACCCCGGTCAGCTCGTCGAGGAGCGCGGCAGCCGTGTCCACCACCAGACGGCGCCAGATCGGCAGGTCCTGGAAGTCGGTCACCTCGGCGAGCTTCTTCTGCGGCAGAAGGTGGCTCAGCCCCACGCCGGTCAGTTCGGGGTCGTACAAGGTGCTGTTCGGGATCAGATCGATCAGTTCGCACGCGGCGCTCGTCTTGCCCGCGCCGAACGCACCGTTGATCCAAACAACAATCACTAGTACTCCAGGGTGGAAAGGCCGCTGGACAGCGGCGGAGTGGATTTCGCGGGATCGTCTGGGAGACGGATGGAAAAGGCAGTGTCCACAGCCCGGCTCCCACCACTTCCTTCTCCCACACCTCCTGGAAATACCCAACTATCCGCTCCTCGATTGCGAGCGTCACCTCGCTGTACGTACCCTCCACACCAGGCAGTTCATGCCCCATGCGCCCCTCCCTGCGACGCGCGGGATATGGCCCGGCTCGCCTAAGTGAGTGTCTTCGATCCCTGAGCTGGGTCGTTCGGTGGAGCCCGTTCCTGCCCGCAGCTCCATGGCGCTTCGCGGGGTCTGGGATGATCGTGCGGTGAGTGATACGAGGGGTCTGGCCGCGGAGGCCGTTGAGTCACACGTCCGGGCGTTCTTCGCGGGGCACTCCGTTGAGGCCATCGAGTTCGACCTCGGGCCGGAACGGCGCGAGGCCATGGCCGACCTGCGCGTTCTCGTTGTGGCGCCAGGCCCTCGCAGTGACAGCTGGGCCTATGTGACCGCCGGGTGGTGGGCCGAGATGAAGAAGGACGGGCACGGGCTTGAGTTCGTCATGACCGCCCCCGCCCGTGACCAGCGGTTCATTGACCTCACGGCGATGATTGCCTACTACCACTGCGGAGGTCATCAGCTCGACTTGGAACACAGCATGCCGATCGGCGAACCGTGGGTGCCGGGTTCGGCCTGCGACCACCTGCTGGTCAGCCTGCCGTATCTCCACGGGCCCGATCTTGAGCACTGTCCGCTGTCTGAGGGACACGTCAGGATCCTGTGGACCCTTCCGGTGACGGCTGCCGAGATCGAGTTCCGCAGGAGCCAAGGTCACGAGGCGTTGGAGCAACGTCTCGACGACGCAGGGATCATTCCCACCGACCCTTTCAGGGCATCCGTCGTTTGAGGCGCCGACGGGTCGTCGCCCATGGTGGCGGCCGGAGTCAGGTGCAGGGCTTCTTGCCCCAGCGGTCGGTTCGGGGCTTGCCGCCGCGGGTGATCCGCCGGGTCATCAAGGTGAAGAGTGACCAGGTCAGATGGGCCTCGGAGTGCTGCGGGAGGCGTTCGTAGTCCCTCACGTTGCGGCGGGCCTTCATCAGCCAGCCGATCGTCCTCTCGACTTTCCAGCGGCGAGGCAGGATGACGAAGCCCTTCGCGCCGCGGGGCCGGCAGACGGTCCGCAGGGTCAGGTCGAGGAAGTCGTCGGACCAGTTGACGAGCTGGCCGGCGTAGGCGGAGTCGGCCCAGACCTGGGTCAGCTGGGGCTGAGTGAGACGCAGACGCCAGAGCAGCTCGCGGGCGGCGTCCCGGTCGGTGACGTCGGCCAGGGTGACCATGATCATCATGGGGAAGCCGACGGTGTCGACCGCGATATGTCGCTTGCGGCCATTGATCTTCTTCCCCGCGTCGAAGCCGCGGGTGGCTTTCGAGACGGTCTCGGCGCCTTTGACGGTCCGGGAGTCCAGGATCATCGTGACCGGGTGTGGGCATCGCCCCAGGTCAGTGAGGAGATGACGCCTGAGCTGATCGCGGATGAAGGAGACGACACCGTGTCTGGCCCAGCGGGCGAAGAACCCGTAGACGGTTTCCCAGGGAGGGAAATCCGAGGGCAGAGCCCGCCATTTCGCGCCGTTGTCGACGATGTAGCGGATCGCATCGACGATCTCGCGCCGCGGCCACTTCTCCGGCCGCCCGCCGGCCTTGGTCTGGCAGGCCGGGACGGGCAGCAGTCTCTCGATCAGGGCCCACTCCGCGGCCGTGGTGTCGGACGGGTAGCGGCGGCGGCGTGTCGATGACGGCATGAGCGGGCCCCGAGGTCGTCGAACGAAGGGCTATTTCGTGAGCTGGGCCAGGGTCGCGCGGACGCCGATCAGCTGGGCGGCCGCCAGCTGGGCCCACTCGTCGTCCGGGTAGCGGGCCAGATGGGGGTCGAGGGTGCCGGTGATCACACGGGGCAGCCGGCCCAGGATCTGCTTGAACTGCTTCTTCTCGTAGTCGCTCCAGCCCGCCGGGTCATCGGAGAACAGGTAGCCGTCCCGGATTCCCCAGATGATCGGAGTCAGGCCCTGCGAGCCGGCGATGTCCCGAAGGTGCCTGATCCCCCAGGCGACCTGCGAACGCGACAACCGTGTCGCGGCGACCAGCTGCTTCGTCGTCAGCCCGGCGGGCCGGGCCTCGATCAGCGAGACACGGACCAGGTCCGCGTAGTACTCGCCCAGGGGCTGGGCGAAGCGACGGCCCACGCCCTCACTCGCCGCCCGAAAGCAGCTTGGCCAGCTACTCGTCCAGGGTGAACACACCGGCCTCGATCGCGGCCTCCAGCCAGTCCGCCACGGCCCTCACCTTCGCGATCGACTGGCGGACCGTCTCGCGCTCGTCGTCGGTGAACTCCTGGCCCCGAAGACGGGGAACCACCCGGCCCAGCGTGGCGACGTACTGATGCCCGGAGCCGACCAGGTCAAGGAACTCGTCGGCGGCGTGGGGTCAGAACCGCGCACCTGGACCGGACTCAGCGTGTCCGCAGATCCCGGGCGACGTGCGGATCAGCAGTGCCAGCAGTAAAGCTTGGGACCGATGTCCTCGCCGGTACGCGTGGCGAGGCGGGCGACGTCTTGGACGACCTTAAGCAACTCGTCGTCGGACAGGTACGTCTCGCCGTCGGACCTGAGCATCCGGGTCCAGTGCGCAGCCAGTCCGCGCAAGGTGGTGGGGTCGGCGGCGGCAAGCAGCCCGACCGTATTCTCCGGGACGGCGAACACCCCGACGCCGTCATTGCAGATGGGCTCGACGTAGACGGGCCGGTCGTTCCTGCGGCGGAACCGGTCGAGGAACGATGCTTTGCGGGACGGTGCTCCGAGGAACACCTCCCACTCCATGACCGCATCGTCGGGGTCGAAGGACTGGGACGCCGACGAGGCGAGTTCCGGCCCCGGCCCCATCAAGTACGTCGCGGCGGCGGTGTCGGCGTCAGGAGCCAGGAAGAACACGATGTCGGCGGCCATGAGCCGATTCTGCCCGGAGCACAGCGCTGAACGACAGCCCGGAACGACAGGGCATGGGTGGACGGCCGGCAGCCCCTCTCGTGGTCATACGGCTCGGCCGGACTCTCGCTGAAGGGCCAGGAACGAAAGCAACCGCACCGAGCCCTCCACCCGCCGCCTCCTCCTCCACTGTGACGTCCTACGATGCGTCAGTCCTCCGGTGGATCCGGATCATCGTGCGGCAAGGGAAGTCCATGCGCCTGTCCAGCTACATCAGCAAGGCCACCATGGGCACTGCGGCGATACTCCTCCTCACCGGGTGCACTGGGGAACAGGGCGCGGGCCGGGCCGTGGAGCGAGCCGCGGAGAGGCCTGCCTCCTGGACGGACCTGCCGGTGCGGACCGGCGCACAGGACGTCGTCCACACGGACACCGACCACCGGTCGTACGAGGTCAGGATCACGGTCAAGAGCCTGGTCCGGGGCTCGGAGGAGGACATGCTGGGGGCGCGCGCGGACGAAGAGCTGAAGGGCACGGTCCCCCACTACCTCAGCTTCAAGGTCACCAACACCGGTCGGAAGAAGATCCCCGCTGCCTACATGGTGGACAGCAATTTCGCCCTCAACGGCACCGACTGGGCGCGCGGGGAGAAGGTCTACATCAGCGGCGGCAGGCCGGGCGGGGTCGACCTGCCTTGCGCGGACACCGCGCCGAAGACGCTGGCGCCCGGCGACTCGTACAACACCTGCGTGACCTACGCGCTGCCCGCAGGCGTCGGCGTGCTGTCGCTGACCCACAACCCCGACGGCTACCTCGACGAGGGCGGCGCGCTCGCCTCCTGGCCCGTCGAGGGCAGCCTCAAGGCGGCGTCCGCCGAGCTGGCGGAGCCGGGCGACATCATCCCCGTCCAGTGGGACGCCCGCGAAGACGGCGTCCTCAAACTGCCCGCCACGCTGGTGTCCGTACGCCGGGGCAGCGCAGCCGACCTCGCGGGTCTGGACCCCGACCTCAACGAGAACGAGCGGCGCGGCATCCCGTACTACGTGTCGGTCACCTACACCAACACCGGCCCGAAAGACCTATACACCAACCAAGCCGACCACGTCCGCCTGCTCACCGAGAGCGGTCGGCAGATACGGGGGAAGACCCCCTTGGACCTCGACACGAAGATCCCCGACTGTCCATCCGACTGGGTCGCCCGGATGATCCCGCCGGGCGACAGCGTGACGGAGTGCAGCATCCACCTGATGACGGACGAGAATGACAAGCCGTTCGCGGTGGGTTTCGCGGAGGCGGGCCGGCCCGGACTCGTGGCCTGGCGGGCCCCCCTCCACTGAGGCGACCGCGTCAGCCGGCCGACCTGCCGCCCGTCTCCGCGAGCCGCCACACCGGACGCCGTCTGACCGCATGCCGCCCGGTGGAACGGAGCATGAGCCAAGGGGGCATGTGATCCCCAGTGCCTGACGCGCGTCGGCAGCCGGCTGGCCCGTCGTCAGGCTGTCCGCCGCCAAGCCGGTGGCCGCAGAGGGCCTGCAAAGAGCGTCAGGCCGGCACCATGGGCGGTGCTCGGCCTGAGGCGGCGGAGGCCGCGGTCCAAGGCGACAGCCTCGCCACCCTTCCAGTACGGAGGCACACCCGACGCCGGCACACTCCTGGGCGCCGCTGCCTGGCCACACATCCTGTACGCACTCGGCAGCGGAGGCTGACAGACGGGCCTCTTGGCCAATCTGACACCGGGCGGTCCGGGCTCGACGGCCCACCGACCTAACGGGGCGGGCCGTCTCCTGGACTGACGTCACCTCTCGGGCTCTGGCTCAGCTTGTGTGATCCGAACAGTGTGAGTGATGAATGAACTCCCTGTGAGTCCTCGGAAGTTGCCTCAAAACGAGCAGTGACGCGAGCGAGACGGACCGCAGCGGCCGCTGGCGAGAAGGAATTCACCAACTGCGCGACACCCCTACCCACACTGGTCATCACAACCCTGCGTGATCGCTCCACAGAACCTGGGCCAGAGCCACTTCTCGCGAACATCCATGAGACCCCGCACCGCGCTGCTGCCCAAACGCCTGAACAAACGCTGCTGCCGAAAGTGAACGAAGCCATCCTGCCGTCGCTCCGGCGTTGGCAAAACTGTCCGGTCTGCACGCGAACAGCCTGGAATCGGGCCTGGTCCCACCCGTACGAGAGGAAGTTGTCTAAAAGTACGCCCCTCGCCGCATCCGGCGGGCCTGGACCGGAGGAATAGTGGAAATGACCCACACCGTGTTGCACGACCCGGAGAGCATCCTGGCGGAATCCATGCCGCTCGACCGCGAGATGCACCTGGCACTCTCCGCGGCCGTCCTCGCCTGGGAACCCGCTGAGGCGGGACTGCGTAGTGCCGACGTCGAGCAGATCAGCCTGCAACTCACCGGACACGCACGCTGCGTCGCCTCCGACCTCCGCAACGCTCTCGAGCACCTGCCCAAGGACAGCGAGCTGCGGCCGCTGACCGAGGTGGTACTCCGGGAGGCGGTGCGCCGGCTGTCTGCTCCCTCCCACAACAGCGTGCCGTACGCGCAGAACCGGGCGCGCCTGGTGCGGGCGCTGTATCGGGCGCTCGACCGCCTCGGCGCAGTACGGCCCACCGTGGCCACCTGATCCGACTGATCCGACTGGAGCCTTCCCCCCCGTTACCGTTTTGGTTGCCCCGCAACGGGACGCCCGGCCTTCGGAGTTGGCATGACTGTTCCCCCTGTCGATCGCATGTCTTGGGGGGGTGGTGTCACCGGCTCCGGAGGCATCGCCAGACCGCTGATTAGGGGCATGACCACCGGCTTCTTCGCAGGTCGGGAGGCTCTTCGTCATGTGGATGTGGCGATCGGAGCCGTGGGACGGCCGGGTGGGGACGACCGGAGGACGAACGTGATCGACACGAGTGGCATCGGCGCCTTCCTTGGCCTGGACGTCGGCAACGGCGAACATCACGCCACTGCCGTCACCCCGGGTGGGAAGAAGGCCCTTTTGTGAGGGCCGGAGCCCGCTTCGAACGTGGCGAGCTCCTCGAACGCCCCGAGACGCTTGCGGCATAAGGTCAGGCCACCATGACCGACTACGACACCTACGGCACCAGCACACACACCGCGAGTGAACTGGTCCGCCTCGTCACCGGCCACCTCGTTGTGGTCTTCACCGAGCGCGAAAGTGACTACCGGGGCGTCTACCACCTCGCCCAGGGCGCTTACGGACGCATCGAGATCCAGCCGAACGCCATCCCCGGCGATGACGGCCAGGACGACCTCTACACCCCGGAACGCCCGGCGGTCCGGGTCCTCTTGCTCACCAACACCCCGGCCCCAGAGCCCACCCTGCACACCCGCCTGGGCACCATCCAAGGTCTCGTGCACCTGGGCCGCGAATCATGGTGAGCCGCTGCTGACCCACAACTCTTGACAATTACTCCTCTTCGCCCGGCAGGCTGGTGTGCTGGCGCTCGGTGGCCTCGACGGCTTCCTCGGCCAGCTGCTCGGCGCGGTAGACCTTGCGGTTTCGCAGCCATGTTGCCAGCATCTTGCGGCCGATCCGGCGGAGGGCAGCGGGCGTCTGGTAACCGGTCAGCAAGATGAGCGAGCCGGTGTTGGTGAGGTCGAGCGCGCACTCCAGGCCAGGGATGATACCGGTGAGCTGGGCGCGGAGCCGGTTGACGGTGCTGGTGCGGTCGGCGACCAGGTCCATGCGCCGACCGGTGAGGATCTTGAGGTCGGTGACGGTCTCGTCGCCAGCCCGTAAGGGGTTGAAGGTCGCGGCGGATACGGGCCTGGTCAGCGATGACGGCTGCGTCCTTGGCGCCGGTCGTGCCTTCGCCGCGGTAGCCCTCGGACGCGCGGTGGATGGCCAGGCCGGAGGAGTAGAGGACCGGCTGGTCGTGGTTGAGGAGGATCGAGATGACCAGGGCGGCGCCGCCGTCGGCCAGGTCGATGCCCCAGGTCACCTCGTCGTCCAGGGCCATGACGGCGGCGAGGAGTTCGAGGAGTTCGGGTTCGTCGTTTACGACGCGGCGGGACAGCAGCCGACGGCCACTCTCGTCGATCGCGACGCAGTGGTGATGGTCTTTGCCTGCGTCGATGCCGGCCCAGATCGCGGCCATGTGGTGCCTCCGTGCGGTGGGTGCTGGTGCCTCCCGACGGACGACCTCGCTGTCGATTCCCTACGGAGCGATCATTCGCAATTCCTAATTGGGTGCGGATCCTTTGAAGGGAAGGGCGCGTGCTGAGTTGGGCCGTGGCTATGAAGCGTCGGCGTAGGCGAGATGGGTGCTGCAGACGGTGCAGCGGAAGAGCATGGCGCTTGCCCCCTGCCCGAGGTGGGTCAGGAAGTTCTCGAGCTGGGACGCGTCATGCCAACCACCCATCCGGAGGTCGAGTCGAAGCTGGTCGAGTGCCTCGGGGTGGGCTGCCAGCTCGGTGTATCCGACCTCACCGATGTAGGCGGCTGCGTCGTTGCAGTGGACAAGCCATTGCGGATCCTGCCAGGCGTGGAAACCGGGGGTGCGGCGGGTGACCTGGACCAGGGTCTCCTCGCTGACGCCGTCGAGCCCGTATGCGTCGGTGAATTCACCTTCGAATCGTTCAGCGGCACTGCCATCGGCGATGCACCAGGGGCAGAATCTCCCGCTGACATTTTGGGCCGTGTAGAACGTTGCCGTGTAGATCCATCCCGTGCTGCGGTTGCAGCAGGCGCAGGTCTCGGCGCTCTCGCGGACGGACTCGCTTGCGACGGGGTCGGGGTGGTAGCGGAAGTGGGGCAGGTTGGGACTCACTGGTGAGCCTGCCGTTGCATGGAGAGGTCCGCTTCGACGCCGGTGGCTTGTGTGTCGGCGGGCATGCCTGTGTACCTCATGGGTCGCAGTCTCTCTGCAAGCAGGCCCGTGATCAAGCGGTGAGGTTGAAGTCCTGCTGGTCGGGGGTGGGGTAGAGGCGCTCGTGCTCGCGGGCAGTGTGGAAGCGCCAGTAGGAGTCGAGGTCGCCGTTGGCGACGACTGGACGGAGCCGTAGGACGGCTTCGGCTCCGTCCAGACCCCAGCGGGCGCTGGTGACGTCGAGTCGATCAGATGACGGCAGGCGCCTTCGACCGCGCCAGTGGCCATCGGCCACCCCCTGTCGAGCGCGCAGACCTCCCCGCCAACCAGGCCGAAAGCAGCAGCCGGTCTCCCGGCCGGCCCCGAAACCCCGAGGCGTCGTCTGCTAGATCATGATGAACCCCCAGCACCTTGCAGCCGCCGACGCCGCCGCCGCGGAACTGAAGGAGATCCGTACGGCCTGCCCTCACCTCGACGCCACCGCACGGCACGTCCACGACTTCGCCGAAATGCTCCACCATCTCCAGGGAGACCAACTTCCCCACTGGATGGAGCGAGTCCTTGCTGATGACCTGCCAGCCCTCCACTCGCTGGCCAGAGAGCTGCGACGTGACTTCGACGCTGTCACTGCAGGACTCTCCACACCGTGGAGCTCAGGCCAGGTCGAGGGCCACGTCACCCGAGTCAAGCTCATCAAGCGCATGGCCTATGGACGAGCCAACCTCGACCTCCTACGCCAACGCGTACTCCTCGCCCCATGATCATGCGGCATCGGGAGATTTCCGACAGAGCCGAATGACGCGAAACGTCCACCACAACCTTCAGATGTGGGAAGTGAGGCCGGTGTCAGGGTCGTGGGAGATCAGCGTCGGTAGCCCCGGGGCATACCGGACGACCTCCGCGGTCAGCAGGGCCCGTCGTTGACTGGCCGTCGCAACCTCGACCAGGAACCGCAGCACGGCGGCCACCCCCGCACCGTCAAGTACGTGCTCGGGCCGGACGGAGAACTCAATCTCCTCCTCGTCGCAGGGCAGGGCGAAGAACCACACGGCGCCGAAGCGGGCCCGGAAGGCGAAGCTTGTCCCCTGGCCCTCCGGCTCGTCTGCCCAGGCGCGGAAGAGGTCGGCGAGGGCGGGATGCACGGGATCGAGCCGGGGGTAGGGGTGCTCCACCTCGGTCTCGTCGGCTACGGCACGCAGGCGTTCGAGGACCGCGATCCACTCGGCGCGGGTCGTGTCGAGGACCCGAATATCTCTCAGGCTGCCGTCGGGATGGAAAACATCGCACATCCACGGCTCGGGCAGGCACCGCGCGCGGGTACCGCGCTCACCGGCGTGGGCGTCCTCGTGCGTCAACTCGACCCGTCCCATCGTGTTGGCCACTCCCATGGCACCAAGGTAAGAGGTCGCCACGGTACAGAAGGACCTGTCCGGCCGATTCAGCGGTGGGTGATCCTATGTTCCAGGTCCTGCGACATCACAGGATCCACGACAGAGCCCGTTTTTCCCCACGACGAGTGGTTTGAGCGTCACGTTATTCGGCTCTGTCGGAGATCTTGTGACGCTGCCAGTTCGGGCACATGCCCTTTGGTACTCAACGGGCGGCAGCGTACGGCTGGGGGCTCAGTCCCTGTAGTAGGACCAGTGGGGGTCTTCCCAGCGGGCGGGACCGGTGAGGTCGAGCAGGCGTATCCGGTGGAGCAGTTGTTCCGGGACACCATGGGACCGGAGGCGGGCAGGGGCGTGCTCGACAAGCCAGGCGGTAAGTTCTGCGCGCATCATTTCTGCAGTGTCCACCCTGGCAGTCCAGGGCAGTTGGTCAATCAGGAGGTCATACTCCCAGTGTGCCGCCGCCTCGGCCAGGCGTTGGTCGGCAACGGGGTGGGTCAGTGCTTCCCAGGTGTTGAGCCACGGCGTGAGTGTGGCAGTTGCCTCGGCAGTCACGGCGAACACCTCGTGAGCAGACACAGCGGGGTCAGGATCGGTGAGAGTGTGGGCCCACCAGGCGTGGAGGAATTCCCACACTGCGTCAGCCTGCTCGGTGGGCCACTGCTGCCAGTCGCCGCGAGCGAATGAATGGCCGACCTTCTCCATACCGGAGAGGGGCTTCACGAGGCCGTTCACGAGTGCCGTGGCGAACTGAGGCAAGATCCGGCGCAGAACGGATGCGTGATCTTTCCAGTCGGAAGCCTGCCAGGTACGACGCAGAAGGTCTGCGTCCAGCTCCGCGCCCGACACCTTCAGCTGGGCGAGGTCTTCCGGGCTGCCCCAGTGACACACACAGTTGCTCTCGTCGGGCTGGGCGGTCATTCCGCGGAAGGTGACGGCCAGGCTGTCCAGCGTGGCATCGAGGCGAAGGCGTGTGGTCGTCTGGTCAACGTTTGTCACGGGTGTTCGCCTTTGAGGACTCCGGCAGGCTTTCGCCAGCCGAAGCTCGCTACGTTACCGGCTGAGCTCCGGTCGCAAACAAGTGGCATGCCTACGCCGTGGGGCAGGTCGCTGGCGGGCATCAAGGTACAGGGACGGCGTGGCTTTGTTGTCGAGAGCCAGCAACGTTTTTTGGTGGCACGTGGGAACAGTCTGTCGGTGACAGGAGACGTGTTGTCGAGTTCTGGAAACGCGCCGGTAATTGCCCGAAGCCCTTCTCGCCTGCTGGTCGACTCGGACCAGGTGGTGATGTGGTGGGCGAGATGCCGAGTGCCCGGGAGGCCCGGTAGGCACGGCATCCCGCCGTCGGCTGCTGGGCGAGCGTCCGCGCGTCCTCGTGCGGTGGTCCGTATGGCAGCTACTGGATGCTACTGAGGTGCGGATGTCCCGGGTCGGCGGGGCAGGCGAAGACGTTCAGCTTGCCCCAGCGGCCCACCGTGACCCCGGTGGGCTCGCCGCCCCGGCCGGCGGCCGGGTCCCGTTCCTCCAGAGGCATCCAGCTGCCGCTTCCGCCGTCCCACTCTGAGCTGGCGATGGTCAGCAGCAGTTCCATCTGGGCCGCGCAGGCCGGGCAGTCCGTGGCGGCGGCGTCGGTCAGGTTCCAGGATGCGTAGCCCCCGGCGCGCCAGCCGGGCGGGATGGACAGGTCGAACTGGTAGGTCGGCCAGTCCCATTCCTCCGCGTCCGCTTCCTCGGCCTCCTCTTCGAGGGCCTCTTCCCTGGCCTCGATCCGGGCGCACAGTTCTTCGGGCAGCAGCCCGGCGAAGGGGTACGTGACCACCTGCTCGGGGTGCAGCACGCACGGCTCGGGTACGTAACCCTCGAAGCCCACGACCTCCGGCACGGGCGGCTGCGCCATCGCCCTGACGACCTCCCACGACCGGCGCCAGCGCAGGTCCAGCAGCATGCCGGTCCGGTTCTCGCCGTGCGCGTCGAAAGGGCACCAGAACACCTGGAGCAGATCGCACTCCTCCGGCCCCGCGAGTAGGTCGGGCACGTCCCGGCGGTACAGCTGGGCCAGACCGATCATCGGGAGCGGATCCGTATCCCCGCCCTCCCCCGCCGCCCGGTGCCTGCGCCTGAGCTCCTCCAGAAGCCGCCCCTCCTCGTCCGTGGGGGCGGAGCCCGGGCCCCGGTCCCACGCGGCGGCCAAGACCTGCCGCTCCCGGTGGATGTCTGCGGGGCGCCGGCCGCGCCGGTGGGGGTGCGGATCGGTGCACACCGGCCACGGCTCGTCCGCCGGCCAGAGCATCGGCCCGCCCACGGAGCTCACTGACGCGTCGGGGCTGCCCGGCCGCGGGTGCAGCCGGGTGGTCGTGCCGCGGTGGGCGGCGAGCCCAGGGAAGAGCCCCTCGACGTCGAGCGGGCGCAGTGGCGTGGTCCTCGTCATGATCCCGAACCCTAAGGCCGTGCGATGCACAAACGGGGCCGAGGCCCGGGAGCTCAAAGCAAGGAGGCCCAGGGGTCGTCCGATGGTTCGGGCTCTTCGGGGTGGAGCATGCAGCGAATGCAGCGCCGGAGTCCCGGTTCACCGGATCCGGCGGCGGCGTTCATCCACGGCAGGGCGTCCATGGCGTGCGCGCGTTCGTCTGTGGCGAAAGTGTTGATGGTCTGGCGGAGGTCCTCGGGGGCGGGTTCGTCCGTGAGGCAGAGCCAGCCGATCGCCGCGGCCAGGCGGACTTCGGGGGCCTCTGTCCAGTCTTGCCACCGCTCACGGAGCCACCAGACGGTCGGCGGATGTGGGTGGGCCCGGGTGGTCTCCGCCGCGGCGAGGAGCAGGGCGGCACGGACTATGGCGTCATGCTCCGTTGCGAACCTGGTGGCGAGGTCGGTTCTTACCGTGTGGTCGGGGTCAGCGGCGGTGGCCAGAGCGTAGGCGGCGTCGATGCGGATGGTGGGGTCGGAGTCGTCGAGAAGGGGCAGGAGCACGGGCGCTTCGGCGGTGATCGCGGCTCGGGCGGCGGCCACCGACCAGCCTGCCGGGTAGCCGGTCACTTCGACGCCGTAGTCGTCGTAGTCGTCGGGGGCGTGACGCCGAGGATCGGTGCGGTGGAGCAGAAGTTCATCGCGGGAGGCGACGCCGAAGTGCCGGGCGCGGGCCGGGCTGGCGAGTACGCCGAGGGCGGCGGCACGGTGTGAGTGGTGGGCATCGGTGGCGATGGGGATCAGGAACGGTACGGTGAGGGCGACGGCGGCCCGGCTGTCGTTGGCACACAGGCCCCCCAGCACGCCCGTCGCGTGGCTTGCGGGGTCCTCGCCGGTGTGCAGCAAGTGAACGGCCTTCCGGGCATCGTCCCCGTGAGGGAAGTTCCCCCACGGAACGGCGTCGAGGAGCAACCCGCTGTGGGCCCCGGACTGGATGCCGGCCACGACCGCCCGCACATCGAACGCGCCTCCCGAGAACGAGGCCAGATCTGCTCCGTGCACCAGCGCCCGGCACATCTCGAACGTCGGATCGGTCCGCCAATCCCTCACACCACGCCCCCACCATCGAATCCCCAGAGACTCGATCATGCCTTGCCCGTCCGCCCCCGCCGGTCGGCTGCGGGACATCCAGAGGCGCATTCCGACACACCACGAAGCGCCGAGAACCCGGAAGACACCTTCCTCAGGGCGAAATGCGGTCGGGCCAACCGGAATACTCAGAGGCCACCTATCGCGTTCAGTCACACGAGATCGTCTGGAAACTGCCGGTGCCGACCGCGTTTGGGTTGATGGTTCTGGGCCGTGCGCGAGGTACTGCTCCGGCTGGAAGAGCTGCTCTCCTGGCGAATCCGGGGATCAAGGTGGAGTCGATGCAGGACGATGGCGAGGTGATCCGAATCGGTGTCAGATGTCAGACGGCCGGGGCTCGGTGGTACGAAGCCGAACTCGCACGGGCCGGAGCGGACCGCAGCTGGGAAGAGCCGGTGGACACCGTCGCCCGGCTGCTTCAGCAGACCCTTGCGGACAGCGGCTGGTTCGAGCCGTGGGGCTGCGTCCTCACGGATGTCTGGCCACGACGCGAGGAGCCCGACATGCCCGAGGAGCTCACCAGCCCCGAGGGGGTCGATGTCAGGTTTCACGAGGTTCAGGCATCGGGGGGGCGTGCATGTTCTTACGAGTACGATTTGTCCACCACTCACGAGCTCAGAGAGGCCACGTCCTCAACGGGGTCCGCCCCTGCGAAGGCACCTTCGCCTTGATCGATTCCTGGGAATGGGTCTCACAAGGTGAGTTGGGCGAGTTTCTTGTACAGGTCAGGTCGGCGGCGAGGCCGAGGAAGGCGAGGAAGTGGCTGCCATTTCGTTCGTACCGGACGGTGAGGCGGCGGAAGCCGAAGAGCCAGGAGATCGACCGCTCGATCTTCCAGCGATGCCGTCCGAGCCGCTCACCCGAATCGATACCGGGGCGGGCGATCGGTGCGACGAGATTCCAGCCGCGGAGCCAGCGAAGGTGCTCTGCGGAGTACCGCTGCGGCATGGTGCTCACCCGCTCCAAGGTCATGCGGACCGCCCGCGACGATCACGGCGACACCTGGCAGGCCCTCCCCCGTGGATCCGTGGAAGGACGCCCTGCCGCCATCACCGGATGGTGGGTGGACGAGAACTGACTTCGCGCAACTGGCCGACTGAAGCGACGTGTGCGCTTCAGTCGGGACGCCCGAAGAATGGGATGTAGATCCGCAAGCCTCGAATTGAGCGCCCAATCATCGATGAGAATGCTCAACTTTCGCTGCGATAGGTCAGCGACGTTGCGGGCATGGCCAGAGCGCGTGAGTGTCCCGTCTCAGGCGATCTGGTCTCTGTCTCAGATGATCTGGACCGATTCGCCCAATGTCTCAGGTGATCTTGTAGGGTCAGGTGCCCGGCTCTCTGGTCTCGCTCGCAGCCTGACTATGGTGGCGGCCGTGGAGACCTCCGACTCGCCCTTGGCGATACGTGCATGCTGGCTCTCGTGGATCGCGGTCCACGGCGCCAGCCAATCTGATCTTGTCGCGCAACTTGGCCTCAGGAACGTACGCGAGACAACCTGGGCGGACGGTGTCGATCTCATCGACGAGGTTGCGCACAGCGGCGAGGAGCGATTCTCAACAGTCGTGATCACCCCAGCAGTCGAGGGATGGACCTTGATCGTTGGGGCGTGGTGCGGGCTCCCCTATCTGACGCGCACCGACCTCGTCACGGACCTGTGTCAACAGCTGAGTTCGGAATTCGGGCGAGCTCAGGCCTACTTCCATAGCGAGCAGAACGACGGCGAGGCGTGGCTGATCGCCGAAGGCGGCGCCGTCATCAGGCGGTGGATCTCCGAATACCCTGAGCTGGCACTGGGCGAGCCTTTTGGCGTCGAGCGCCGCCTTCTGGATGCGTTCGGCATCCCAGGCAAGCCCGAAGACCTCGACCCCGAAGACGACCTGGCCGGCAGTTGGGCGGCTACTTGGGGCGACTGCGACGCGCCGACCGTCGCTGCGGAATCGAGTCTTGATCCCCGGCAGATCGGGCCGGACACCAGTGCATCCGGGATCGTCCTCGTCGCCGACACGGTTTGAGGCAGGTTGTCACCCTTTCGCGTGACGTCTCCGGCTCTCGGCCACGGTGGCCCGCAGGGTGTTCCACCCTCGCAGTGACGGGGGGCTCCCGGCAGGGCGGAGGTGTTCGTGGACGGGGCCGCAGCAGTGGCCGTTGCCCGGGAGTACGCCTCGGGCGTCGAAGTCAGGTTTATTGACGCTGACGGCGTCGAGCGTTCCGGCCCGTTGGCGCGCTGCTGGGCTGAACCCTTCGAACTGGCATTGCCAGTACGGCCGTTCGCCTCGTTCAAGGGCCAGAAGAACTTCACCGGCGAGTACTGGGCTGCGACCTCGCGGACCCAGATGGGCTATGAGTCGTGGGTGGAGAGGGACGCGGCGATGGCGTTGGACTTCGATCCCGCTGTCGTCGCGCTGGCCTCGCAGCCCTTCCGCCTTGCCTGGACGGACGGGGAGCGGGAGCGCGGGCACACCCCGGACTACTTCGCGCGCTTGCTGGACGGCACAGGTGTCGTGGTCGACGTGCGACCGGAGGACCTGGTCGATGAGGCGACCGCCGAGGTCTTCGCGTTCACCGCGCGAGTCTGCGAGGCGGTGGGCTGGCAGTTCCGCCACGTCGGCGATCTGGGCCAGCCCTACCGGGCGAACCTGCGCTGGCTGGCCCGCTACCGACACCGCCGCTGCCATCGCGCGCCGGTGGCCGACCGGCTGCGGCAGGTCTTCACCGATCCACTGCCCCTGCTTGCGGGGGCTGAGCGGGTCGGGGACCGGCTGGCCGTGTTGCCGGTGCTCTACCACCTGCTCTGGCGGCACGAGCTGACGGCGGACCTGACGACGGCCCCACTGGGCACCGCCACCCTGGTGCACTTGGCGTCCCGGGGACGACCGTGACTTCCGCACGACCCGGGCAGCTGCGGCTCGGCGACCGAATCAGATTTCAGAAGCACATCTACACGGTGGTCGGGCTGACCGGGATGCGGGTCCGGCTGGCCGACGTCCACGGGGTCGGCATGCTCGTCGACCAGGTCCACCTGCAGTCCGCAGAGGACTTCACGGTGCTTGGGGCCGGCGACCGCACCGCGCTGGGCTCGGCCGCGCTGCTGGACACGCTGCCCGGGCCGGTGGCCGAGCGCGCTCTGTGGTGGCAGCGGCACCTGGTCGAACTCCTCACCGGCCTGCCGCCCGACACCCCGGCCGGGAGCGGGGTCAAGCCCGAGTACGACCCGGTATGCCGCTCGCTGGCGGAACGTGAGCGGGCGAAGGCGGCCGAGCTGACCGCGCTGGGCGAAGAGGTCACGGCGCGGACGGTGAAGCGCAAGCGCCAGCAGTACGAGGCCGGCGGAATCGCGGCGGTGGTGGACCGCCGGCTCGCCCCGCACGCTTCGCTGCTCGGCCGGGCCGATCCGCGGGTGGTGGCGGCGATCTGCCAGGCGATCAGCGAGAGCGTCTCGGCCTCCACCCGCACGATCGAGTACGCACGCTGGCGGACCGAGCGGATCCTGGACGCCGAACACGGCCAGGGCGCGGTGGGGATGCCGTCGCGGGCCACGTTCTACCGGCTCTTCGACAAGCTGTCGCACGGCGTCCACGTCACCGGATCGGCCCGCACCCGCCGCTCGTTGGCCGATCAGCCCGAGGGGCCGTTCCGCTACGAGTCAGTCGCGGCCCCGGGCGAGCTGATGCAGATCGACTCCACCCCGCTGGACGTGCTGGTGCGGTTGGACGAGGGGATCCCTGGTCGCGTCGAGCTCACCGGACTGGTCGACGTCGCCACCCGCACCATCGCCGCCGCGGTGGTGCGGCCGACCACCAAGTCGGTGGACGCCTCGCTGCTGCTGGCCCGCGCGCTGACCCCGGAGCCGATGCGACCGGGCTGGGTCCAGGCGCTTGCGATGTCCCGCTCGGTGCTGCCGCACCGCAGGCTACTGTCCCTGGACGAGCGCCTCGAACACGCCGCCGCCCGACCGGTGATCATCCCCGAGACGATCGTCTGTGACCGGGGCAAGGCGTTCATCTCGGACAACTTCCGCTCCGCCTGCCGCACCCTGGAAATCACCTTCCAGCCCTGCCACCCACGCTCCCCGGCGGAGAAGCCCCACATCGAACGCACGCTTGAATCAGTGGCCACCCTGTTCTGCCAGTTCATCCCCGGCTATCTCGGCCGCACCGCCGAACACCGCGGCCGAGGGGTGGAGGACGAACCACTCTGGTCGATGCTGGAAATCCAGGAATTTCTGGACGAGTGGCTTGTCGCGAAGTGGCAGAACCGGCCCCACGACGGGCTCCGCGATCCGGGCGTCCCCGGCCGAACCTTCACCCCGAACCAGAAGTACGCCGCGCTGATCGAGAGCGCCGGCTATGTCCCCCTCGCTCTGAGCGGGGACGACTACGTGGAACTGATGCCAGTTACCTGGCGGGCCGTCAACTCCTACGGAATCAAGATCAACAACCGGGTCTACGACTGCCCTGATCTGGCTCCGTTTCGTCGTCAGCCCTCCGGCGTCGCGCGCAAGAGGAACCTGTGGGAGATCCACCGCGACCCCTACGACGCCAGCTGGATCTGGATGCGCCAGCATTGGGAGACCGGCTGGATCCCAGTCCCCTGGAAGCACCTCGGCAGCGTCCCGCAACCCTTCGGTGACCTGGCCTGGGACCACGCGGCAGCCGACCTGCGGAGCAAGGGCAACCCGACGCCCACCGAGGCGGAGACCGCCCAGGCCGTCGCCGAGCTGCTGGTCAGAGCCAACCAGGGGCCGACCGGCCAGAGCGACGGCCCGGCCGCGAAGCCGTCCAAGCGCAACCGGCGTGTCGCCGCCCGGACCCGCGCCGCCTCCGAGAGCCCCGGACCACGCCCGCCGAGGCCAGAGCCGTCGCCAGCCGCCGAGAACGATTGGCCTCTCCCTGCTGACGAGGCCATGGACGACACGGATGACGAGCCGATCGCGAAGGTCATCCCGCTCGGCGTCTTCGACCCCTTCAAGGAGGCAGACAAACGATGGTGACCGCGACCGGACCCATCCCCAGCCAGGATGCGGACCCAGGCCGTCAGCACGGATGGCGACGAGCCGTGGACCGCGAGGACCTGCACCGCTACCTCACCACTCTGGAGGGCTGGCGGGAGTTCACAACCCAGGACCCGGCCCCGCCGGACCTCCTGACTGCGAGCCAACTCGCCGGCCTGGACGACGACGGACGGCTTGACTACGACGATGGCCGGCTCGACTACCACACACGCCTGACCGTGGCCGCGACCTCCACCTTGCGCGCCGTAGTCCACGCCGGCCGGCGCCTGACCCTGCTCAACCGGCACGCGATCAGCGCCCGCCGGGGCCTGATCCTGTCCGGTGCGGCCGGGACCGGAAAGACCACCGCACTCACGCAGTTCGGCAAGACCATCGAGGTCATCGACCGCCGCCAGCACCCGGGCGTCGACCGGATCCCGGTCGTCTACGTCACCGTTCCGCCTGCCGCGACTTCGCGAATGCTGGCCGTCGAGTTCGCTCGTTTTCTCGGCCTGCCCGTCACCACCCGCGCCAACATCACCGACGTCATCGAGGCCGTCTGCGGTGTCCTCATCGACGCGAGAGTGAGCGTCGTGTGTGTCGACGAGTTGCACAACCTCTCGCTCACGACCAGGAACGGGGCTGAGGTCTCCGACACCCTGAAGTACTTTTCCGAGCGGATCCCGGCCACCTTCGTCTATGCCGGAGTGGAGCTGGAGGCGAACGGGATGTTCAACGGCACCCGGGGCCGGCAGATCGCCGGACGCTTCGCGGTCATCGACACCGTCCCCTTCCCCCGCACTCAGGAATGGACCGGCCTGGTCAGCACCTTTGAAGAGGCCCTGCGACTGCACCACCACGAGCCCAAGACCCTGGAGAAACTGGCCAACTACCTCCACCAGCGCACCGGCGGCATGATCGGCAGCCTCTCCCACCTCATCCGCGGTGCCGCCATCGACACCATCCTGGACGGCACCGAGAAGATCACCCGCCAGTCGCTGGAACGCGTCAAACTCGACCGAGCCGCCCAGACCCGCAAGACCAAGCCCGCCTCGTGAACTCCGGCACCGACGCCGGTGACCGCCCCCGCCTACTGCCGGTCCGGCCCCGCCCCAGGGCCGGGGAGACCACAGACTCCTACGTCCGTCGCCTGGCCCGCGCCAACCACCTCAAGCCCAGCTACCTGCGCGGATACCTGGTCGGACCGCCGGACTACGGCCAGGGGAAGCGCCCCAGGGCCGACCGGCTCGCAGCTGTCACCGGGCGTCGGCAAGACGTCCTTGAACGGGCGCTGGTCGACCTTGCTCGACAGAAACGCCCCGAGCCGACTAAGCCCAAGCGTCACGTCACCACCAGCGCCGACAAGCCCGCACTCTTCGCTGCCATCCGGCAAGACGCTGAACAGGGAATCCCGACGATCCGCAGCCTGGCCGATCGACACCGCGTCAGTCCGCACACGGTCCGCCTGGCCCTGGCCTCGCCGACACCACCGCCCCGCAAACAGCGCCCCGCCATCGCAGGCCCGGCCAAGGGTCGAGTTGCACCCGTCATCGACGCCATCCTGGACGAGCACGCCGCCAGACACGCGGGCCAACTCCCCACGGTGAGACTGGTCTGGGAACGGCTGCTGGATGAACACGACGCCGACGTGTCCTACGGCACCGTTCACCGCTACATGTCCGGCCATCCGCTCAAGAACCGGGGCACCATCAGCCAACCCGGAAGCGCGTCTGGCGATCCCCTGAGCGAAGCCCAACGGGGCCTTCACGTTGGGGTGTTCAAGCACTATCAGGATCTCGTGACCGCCGTTCGCAGGGAACCTGCCAGGCACGGACTCGACGGCACCTTCGCCACGGCGACCGCCTTCGTCCTCGGCCTGGACGCCGGAACTTCCGGGAGCATGCTCACCGGCTTCCGGGAATGGCTCGTCGTCCGCCTCAACCGTGACCACAATCTGACCTGGCCCGCTCTGGTCCGCCACCTCGCTCCCAGCGGCTGGATTCACCCACTCACGCCCCGGGCCGACACCGAGGCCGTGATCACTCTCCACCGACTCCTCGCCGAGTTCTTCGATGCGCGAGAGCATCCGGACAGCCTCGCCAGGATTTTCAGGGACTACCAGTCGTGGCTGACCACCCGGCCCTGGTCCGAAACGGCGTCACCGGACCAGATCGGCTGAGGCAACATCCGGCATCGAACCATCCGGGAGTAGATCGCCTGAGATTCCCGGCCGACTGGAGTCTCAATTGATCTGGTCGCCGCAGGTCAAAGCCCTGCCCGCAGCCCAGATCAATTGAGACAGGACAGTGAGGATCGGAGCACGGACGCAACTGGGCCTCACTCGCTTCGTGTGGCGCGCAGCCCGCTCCGTGTAGTGTCTCGCGGCACGCGTCATAGGACGTCGTGCTGACCAGCTGCTTTTCAGGCTGTCTCACGCAGTGGCCGAGCGCTCTTGTCTCAGGACGGGTGGCGATTCCTCACGGCTGCTTCGGGAGTCATGACGGGCGGTCGGCGATCTGCCGACGGGCGGCCTTCCAGACCTCTTCGAATTCCTCGGAGATGAGCGGTAGCGGGTCGTGGCCTTCCCACTCGGAGACGGGCAGTTCGGCGGTGATCCCGAACCTGCTGTCGTACTCGTCGAGATGGCCTGCGTCGGAGGTGCGCTGCCATTCCTCGATGGAGGCCACTGCGATCGGGGTCAGTTCAGGCCCTTCGAGCTCGATCTGTCGGATCACCCAGCCTGCGGCATCGACCTCGAAGTAGAACCAGGTGTCTTCCTCGTCCCAGTAGCAGCGCATCCATGTGGTCACCAGCCAATGGTCCCAGGGAGTGTTCTCCCTGCTCACCGAGGTGTTGTCAGCGCCATGGTGGAGGATCACGCCATGCTGATTGCAACCGACGCGGCTGGGCTCGTGAAGGAGAAGCCTTCGAAGCCGGCGATAGGCAGGATGTTGGCGAACCTCCATCGTGGGAAAGCTCATCTGATCCTGGAGAGCGTGGAGGAGGGCATCGACGGCATCTGGTACATCCAGGTGCTACTGCTTGACGACAACACGTACCAACTCGAGTTCCGGGACGGCGTAGCGGCCGAGCACTATCAGACGCGGACCATCTCCCAGGAGAAGGTCCTGACCGCCTTGCTCGGCTGGGCTGCCGGCAGGACGGACTGGAGGAGCGACTTCATGTGGAACAACATCGGCTCGGAATTCGCGGCCTGAGTGCTTGGCCCTCAGCGCGTAGTGGCATTGCGCAGGGCCGCGTCCGAACCATGCTGGAAGATGGGGGCGTGCTGCCCTACGTCTATCGCGTTACCAAGTACGACCCCGCCGACCGTGATGAACACGGCCACTACACCGGTGCCGAGGACACGGTCAGCGACCACAGCCAGGTCGAGGGTGCCTACCTTCAGGCGATCGAGGCGTTCGCCTCGGACACTGGCATCGAGCGCCTGGCCGTGCGCGAGCCGCACCTCCCGGTGCCCTTCGTGAGCTTCGGGCTGGAGCCACCAATGGACGGCTTCGGGCTGGACGGTCTCTTCCCGACCGGGCCGGATGGTTTTCACGATGGTGCTGAGGTGTCGGTCGGTACCGCGATGGATCTTGTACGGGTCATGCTGCGCGACGGTGGCGTCTGGTGTCGGCTGGAGGTGGAGGACACCTTCGCAGTGCACGTGGGCTGGGACCAGTACATGTACATCGGCAGCAGTCGGCCCTGCGAAACCGCGGTGGCCCGGACCCGCGCGCTCGGGTTGTTCCCGGAGCGGACCGACGCCTCCCCGTACGACTTCGAAGCCGAGGACGAAAACCCCCAGCGGCCGGCCGACGACGAATTCTGGGCCCATCTGCGCTGGTCGATGTATGGGAGCAACTCCAGAGTCCTGGAGGAGCAGTACGCCCACAACTCCGAGCGATGGCACCGCCTCACCCCCGACAACATCGACACGGTCCGCGCCGGGCTCGCTCCCCGAGCCCGGATAGCCATATGGCCGGACCTGTCCTCCGACATCGACGCGGTCCTCGCCACGCTCCCTGCCGAGGGTCACGTCGAGTGTGTCTGGCAGGACAGGGATGGCCGGATGCACAGTGCCAGCGCCGACGAGGACGAGTTCCCGGAGCTGATCGCCCGTCTCTCCGGCGCTTCCGCCGCAATGATCCTGTCCATGTACGCCGACGAACGCGTCCCGCTGCTCGCCGCCGTCCTGCCCGACAGTGACGGAGTGGTACGAGCCCGCTGGGAGATCGACCCCACCCCGAGCACCCGGAAATGGTCCTTCCTCAAGACTCTTCGCCGAGGTGAGATCGTCACCGGCCGGGTGACCCGGATCGCCGATTTCTGGGTCACTTTTGTGGACATCGGCGGCTTCGAGGCGATGATCAATATCCCCGAGCTGTCATGGCGTCCCTTCAACCACCCCTCCGACGTCGTTGCCGTCGGCCAGGAGATCAGCGCCGAAATTCTCGACGTCGACCCGATCCGCGAACGGGTGTCACTGTCACTCAAGGCCCTTCACGAAGACCCGATGCCACTGCTCGCCGGGCAGATCGGCCAGACCATCATCGGCCGCATCACCAAGCTCGTACCGTTCGGCGTGTTCGTTCGCATCGAAGAGAAGGAGAACGGCTTCGAGGGACTGGTGCACAACACCGAACTGGGCGACGGGCACCCGGACCATCCGCAGTTGGCCGTCCACGTCGGCGACGCACTCCCAGTGAAGATCCTGGACATCGACCCGGCCCAGCGCCGCATCACCCTCTCGAACCGGCAAGCGATATCCGCCGGCCAGGACGAACCCGGCGCCTGATACGCACATACCCCCGGAGCCCGACCTCACAGAACGTCGTCATCGCCTGATTCTCACGTTCCTGGCCCACCGCAGGTGCACTCAGTTCAGGTCGTCGAGGTCCTGAGACCACCACCCTCGATCAGCCTGCCAGTCCTGGAGCCAGGACACGAAGTCGACTTCCGCTTCTGCTTCCTCTCCCGCATCGGCATAAGGGGCCGCGCATCCGTCCCCCAGCCACCAGACCCGGCCGCGTTGAGGTCCAGTCACGATGAGTATCCAGAACTCACGGCCGCGGTTGCTGCCCAGGAGGATCGATCCGTGTTGATAGATGCCATGGAGTATGGGCGAGTGCTGGTCGTGGTCGTAGTAGTCGTACTCCCACTGCCATTCCTCCTTGAGGGGGAATGGCACCGCGGGCTTCCGCAGCGCCGTGCCATCGAATGGTTCGGGGCTCAGCCAGCACTCGGCTTCCCAGTGCTGCCAGCTATCGGGGAGATGTCCCAGTGGGAGCAACCCTTGTGGGGAGGAGGGGCCTTCCCGGGTGCCGTTGGAGATTTCCGCGACGAACGTGCGGTATGGCTCTGGCAGTTCAAGGACATGTTCGGCTTCCCATGCCCGAACACCGGTCCAGCCGAGGGGAGGGCGGCGGAGGTCGTGAGGAATGGCGCCGCTGAGGGCAGACATCGCAATGCGGAGTCGCTGCTTGGCGAAGTCTGTCATGGAGTGTCACGGAGGTAGAGGGCAGCGAGCCGCGGGAGTCGACGTCGCATCTCACCGGGGTCATCGAAGTCGAAGTCTTCGCCCATGTCTTCGGACTCTTGTTCAGAACTGTCCCGTGAGGCTCTGTACTCGTCCCATGCCTCGTAGAAGTCCTCTCCATCACCGGTGATGCGCTTGAACGCCTCGCTGGCGGCGTAGTTGACCTCCTCGTAGAAGAGAGCCTCGTCACGGCACACCTCCGCGGCGGCGATCACTGCCGGGTGCTCAGCAAGACTGTCTGGGCAAGCCGCTGCCTTCTCGTACCAGTCGCGGCCCAGCGCGATCAGGCCGGCGCGGAAGTCCATGAAGCTGTCGTCCGAGCAGCCGCCGCCGACGAGGTAGGCGGCGGCCCACACGTCCCATCGGTACACCGCGTCATGCACCTCGTCGAAGCGTTCCTGGTAGCGGAGGATGCCGCCCTTGGTGCGGGCGGCCAGCTCATCAACCAAGGCTTCGGCGAAAGGCCTGTCTGGCCCGCCGGCCGAGCGGGCGGCCTCGATGATGGTCCAGAACTCAGAAGTGTCCATAGGCTGGGCACTCTGCCAATTGGTTCTGACAACGGCTCCTGTTGGGGTTGACGGCCCCACAGTGATCACGGTGGAGGCCAAGGTGAGCCGCCTGAACTGTCAGTCTCAGAACCACGGCATATCTGCCACCGCTTGGCCATCCGCTCTGAGATTCGGCCACGGAATCTGAGACCCCAATCCTCCGTCGACCGACTGCTCCCTACTCCTCCGTGCCCCGCCCGAACGAGATCTCCACCCGTCGGTTCTTCTTCCGGCCCTCCTCGGTGGAGTTGTCCGCGATGGGGTCGTCCTCGCTCTTGCCGGCCACCTCGTAGTTGATCCCGGATGTACCCAGCTCCGCGGCGAGCGCCTTGTGTACGGCCTCGGCGCGCTTCGTGGAGAGGGTCTTGCCGTGGGCGTACGTCCCCAGGTTGTCGGTGAAGCCGCGGACCATGACCTTCCGAGGGCCGTTCTCCCTGATCTCCTCGGCGACCTCGGCGATCCGGGCGTCGGCGCTGCCGCTCAGCTCCGCGCTGTCCTTGGCAAAGAGGACCTCGGACTGAAAGGTCAGCTTGATGTCGGCGTTCGATTCCTCGCGCCCCGAGTCGCCGGACAGGTCTCCGGAGACCGAGAGGATGTCGACCACCACCGGAGGGGCCAGCTCCGCGCCCTTCTCCAGCACCAGGACCTCGGCGTGCGGATCGACCGGGACGGGCGGCGGCTCGGGCGAGGCGCTGGGCGAGGGGTCGGCACGGGCCGCAGGGGCGTCGTACAGACCGACGAAAGTCGTCAGGCATACGGCGGTGAGTGCGCAGACCGCGAGCCGGGCCGCAGCGGTGCGTGCCGTCGTCGCCGGCCTCACTGTGCGACCGTGATCTTGACGGGGGCGGTGCCGAAGGTCGGCATGGCGAAGTCGACCTCCGTGGTGCCCTCCGGAGGTGCCGGGAACTGGACGAAGACCGGGGCCGTGTCGCCGGGCTGGAAGACCGTGTGGAACTGGTTGCACAGGCAGTTGCCCTGAGTGTCCCGCAGCGGGTAGTAGCGCTTCTTGCCCTTGAGGTCCGCCAGGGAGGCACCCGACGAGGAGTAGCCGTTCTTCAGCGACAGATCGTTGCCGCCGGTCCAGAGGTTGGTGTTCAGCGCCACCTTGCCGTCGTTGCGCATCTCGCCGCGGACGGTCACCACACCGCCCTCGTACCGCTGCACGGAGTCGATGGTGAGCACCGCGCCGTTCGCGCCCTTCATCTCCAGACCCTTGCCCTTCGGGTCCGCGGCGGCCGGCTTTTCGGCACCCGGCTTTTCTGCGGCCAGCTTCTTGCCGTCAGGCGCACCACCCGAGTCGCCACCCCCGCACCCGCTCAGTGAAAGCGTTACGACCGCAACGAGGCCGACGGTGGCCACCCTCGACCCGACTCGCGCCATTCCACGCCAACTTCGGTGCCCAAGACCAGTCCGACCCTGTATCCCACGCATCATGCTTCCCCCTCGCTCCCTGTCCACTGCAACGCGTTGCACAGTAGCGCATGCGAACCCTGCGTCCCGGTGATATGCATCGCACACCTGAACCTCCGCAGAAGCCAAAGAGAAGAGCAGCCGGGCGGGCTTGGTCCTCCCGAGCATGGTGCGGGAGCACGAGTAGCGGGCGACTACGAACTACCGGCGAGATATGGCCTCTAGATGGCTTGTCAGCTCGTCGGGGATTTCTCGGCCTTTCGCAGGTTCGGCGATTTCGACGCGGATGCCTCGTCACGGGGACAGGTCGAGATGAGGCACTGAGCTGATGGCCTGCTCTGATTCGGGCGGCAGCCAGGTGACCACGACTGTCCGTGCGACGCCCACGTCCCTCATCGCCCGGGCCCGGTGGTTGCCGTTGGTGTACGTGGCGTTCACACCGAGGTGAGGCACGATGGCGACGCGCCTGTTGTGGGGTCCCCAGGCGCAAACCGGCTGAGAAGGGCAGAAGCGCTGGGCTGGGACGTGCCCTACCCTGGACATTCCTGATTGGCGAGGCTAGCCAGACCAGAACTCCAGCTCTGCCCGGCTCAACGCCCTCACCATGCCGTGCTGCGGAAACGGCGGGGTGTTGAGACTCCCGCGCTGCTCGCTAGCAAGCAGATTCCTTGGCTCGATTGAGCATTCGATCCGGGTTTTCATCTCAGATGATGCAGGCAGTGGTGTGCTCTCGGCTGCCGCGACGGCGCGCATCGCGTCCTCCCAGAAGCCGGATTCGCACCAGCGGGCCGCGTACGTCCGCAACGTGGAGGGGTAGCCGAACATATCGGGGAGAGCGCTCCAGGATGTGCCTGTGCGGGCCTTGTAGAGGATTCCGGTCATCACCAGCCGGGGGCTGACTCCCCGCGGTCGGTGGGTGATCAACGGCTCGATCTTCGCCCAACCCTCATCCGTCAGCAGCGGGAACAGTAGGCGCCTGTCGGTGAACCACTCCGCGAACGCGCATAGTTGCCCGTTATGCCTCCGCGAAGGAGCCTCCAGGAACATCACCTTGACCTCAAGCGTGGCCAAGAGCCCTTTCTTCCGCTCCAGCGGAAGGTGGCTCCACATCCGGCAGGCCATGGCCGCAAGCCCGACCAGCTGAGCGGACCGCTCTCGTGCCACATGGGATTCCGCCAGCCGGGCTTTCAGCTCCCTCCGAGCATCGAGCAGCACGCCGAGTTCGTGCAGCGGCGCGACCTGCCGCTCCACCACCGTCTCCGATTCCTCCTGGCACAGATCGCGCGCGGCCACGCCGAGGGCGATGGCGACAGCAAGCAGTGACCACCTGATCCAAGCAGCCGACATCACGCCTTCAAGTTCAGTAGCAATCGGCTCGGGACCAAGTCATGCGGTTCTCCGGGGTGATGAGCCGTCGGCGCACACTAAAACTGGGAGGCGCCGCGCGGGCGCCTCCCAGTCGAAGTCGACGGCGAGGAAAGCGAAGGAACTTGTTTCAGAAAAGGAATTGAGAAGGAAGCCCCTTCATGGCCTCGCCATGGGCAACGCTAGCACTCAGCCCGGGATCAAGTCGCGCAGATTTTCGAGGGTGATGACCCGGGAATCCGGGTGCAAGCCCTCGGGACGTTCGAGGCCGATGTACATCACGGGCCCGTCCGGGACTCGCTCGCCGTCCCACAGGTCCACGGCCGTGGTGTCGCGAGACATCAAGTCGATCAGGTAACCCACGGTCAGCTGCTCGCGCTCCACGAGGGCGCGCACCACCTTGGACACCGATACCTGGTTCTCCTCGACCCGGTTGGCCGACGAGATGCCCTTCAGATACAGGTGCAGCCACTTCGCGCGCCACCGGCCGTCGTCCCCGTGCCGAAACACCAGCGGCAGCGCCACCCGGCCCACCCCGCGCAGCTCCGACTTCATCCGCACCGTGCGCGGCTCGAACGGCCGTCCCTTCAGCTCACCGTCGCGCAGCATGAAGCCGAAGAAGGACTCCTCGACTTCCTCGAAGCTTTCGCCGGCGTAGATGTTGACCTGCGGCACGATGAATGTGCTGCGCACTCGGTCCAGGGACAGGTTGATGAACTCCGACGCCCCGTCGGGCGCCTCGGTGATATCGCCCGAGTGCTCGCCCCCGACAGCCTTGAGGGACGTGTAGGAGAGCCAGGAGTCGGTGCTGTAGTCGGAGTGGAGGAGCAGCGCCGAGAGGTCGTAGTCGGTCCGCTGCTCGGTCTCCTTCCAGTACACGAAGAAGCGCAGTTGTTCGCCGTCGACCACCGAGACCGACCCTCGGGGCAGTACGCCGAGCCCGGCCGCGGTCGCCCTGCCGCTGAGCGGGAGCGCCACGTCCAGGACGTCGGGGTCGATCAGCAGCCGGTCCGGCGCCGGGAGCCGACGGCGCATCTCGGCGTCAAGGGCGGCGATCAGATGGTCGCGGTCGGCCGCCGGCACCGGCGGCCGGACGTCGGGGGTCACCCAGGCGCGGCCCCGGCGGTTGACGAAGATGCGGGGTTCGTCGGTCTCCCGCTCCCGGTTGTGGAGGTGCTCGCGCACCGAGAGCACGACCCGGCCGGAGACGTCGGGAGCGACCTGCACCGCGGCGGCCACCACCGCGTCCCGTTCCTCCTGGTCCGCGGCGATGCGCAGCAGGAGGTCCAGGGCGCGGAACAGCTTGCCGGGAGCGGACTTCAGCAGCTGCACCGCACCGAGAGCGTCGAACTCGTCGAGCAGCTTCTCGACACGGCCCTCGAAGGACCGCGCCTCCTTCTCGCCCCGCGCGACGGCGAACACATCGGCGGCATGCGGCCACCGCGGGTACTCATGCGGGTGGAGACGCTCGCCGAGCCGCTTGAAGGGCTCACGATGCGCGTGCACATCGGCGAGCTTGGCGGGGTTCGCCGCGACCACGGCGTCGAGACCCGCGAGCAGCGCACGGCGGACCGGCCGTGACAGCGCCCGGAACCGGGTCGGCTCCTGGAGCGTCACGTCGCCGCCCGACAGTGCGCAGGCCAGCCGCAGCACATCGGTGACAGTGTCGAGGAGGAGGTCCGCGCCGACGCCGAGACGGGCCTCGTTGACGACCGCCCGGTTCTCCCGTACCGGGATCGACTCCGGCTGGGGGCCGAGCGCGCACCGCTCGGCGAGGGCCTCGAGATCGCGCAAGTCGTCCTCGCCCAACGGGGTCGTGCTGCCCGCCAAGGCCAGGTACAGGTCGCTGAGTTCGTCGTCCAGGTCCCGCCCAAGGTGCAGGACGGTCACCCGGTCACTTGCCGAGGCGATCAGCTCGTCGTGCGCCGCGAGCATCTCCTCGTAAGTGTGCTGGTAGCGGCCGTACGTGGGAAGGCTGAGCAGGTCCAGCACCCCGTGCGCCAGCTGCGTCAGCACGTTCTCGCGCGACTTGCCGTCGCCAAGCGCCTTCGCCACGCACCGCATCCAGAACTCTTCGGTGTCCGGCACGTTCGCCGGAAAGTCGATGAAGTACGCGTTGTGCCGGACGTGGTCGCCCACCATCTCACTCACCGTGCCCAGCGTCCGCTTGGCAGTGTGCACGACCGCCGCCTCGGACAGCCCCGACAGCAGCTCCAGCAGCTCCACGGAGAGCTTGAAGCCCACGGATGCCAGCGCCGCGTCGAACTGCCGCGCGGCAGTGGCTCCTTCCCCGGCGGAGCCCTGGGGAGAGGAGAGGCGGTGGGTGTGCCGGATGACCAGCGATTCGAGACTGTGCAGCATTCGGGGATGATCGCAGAGGTATGCGAGCCGGCGCACAGGAGTTTCTTCTGTACGCACTCCGACGCCGTGATCACACCGGCCACCCGCGACCGAACTGCAGCCCTCATACCTCGGCTGGCTGATGTTCTCTGACCGAACTCCGGCGGCCTGTCGCCCTGACAAGCCGTGCACCGTCGTTCCTCCTGCAACGTCGCGTGGACGTCTAGGGGGTTTCGTTTGGATCACTAAAGCGAGGGCGCAATGATGTCGGCCATGGCCTCTGAAGAACCGGCCCCCGGTCTGTCGAGCAACGCTGCTGACATCGCATGCCCCTGCTGCTTCCAGCAGACCCTGGAGGAACGGGCCAACTTCGAAATCTGTCCGGAGTGCGGGTGGGAGGACGACGGCCAGGATGACGCGGACGCCCACATCGTGCGAGGTGGGCCCAACGGCGGGCTGAGCTTGACGCAGGCCAGGCTGCACTTCGGAGACCACCAGACGCTGCTGCGGGCAGCCATCGCATGCATTCTCGACACCCGGGCACTGGGCGCGCAGAGCCACTGGGACAAGCCCTTCAAAAAGCGCCGCCAAGGCATGCCGAAGTACGCCCTGGACCAGCCCCAGCTTCTCCGCCTCGAAGCGCTGTTGGCCTTGGATGGCGACCCGGAGCTGACCTCTTCCCGGATGGCCTGGTCATGCAGGCCATGACCGCGGCCACGTACCTCGCCTACTGCATCTTCCGCAGACCATCGCCCGTGACCTCGATCTGACCTCCTAGGAGCTCGACGAGCGGGCATCCGCCGTCTACGACATCATGCTCAACGGCCTCACCGGCGGCAGCCGGCAGCCGGCAGCCAGGAAGTACGACGAATCGAACTGCTCTTGTTCCCGGCTCATCCTGGACCGCCCGGCATCGTTCGGCCGGGTGGCGGAGCTCCGCCTTGCTCCCACAGCTCGTCCTTTCCCTCTCCCTCGGCCCGTCCCCCAGCACGGGGCGGAGGTACGGCGTGTCTTCGCCACCGGTTGGCCAACCGCCCAGGCAGCGGTCGGCCTCCGGCGCGGCGGCGGTTGGCTTCGGGCCCGACGCTCGTCACCGCGGGAGCACAGTCGTCATGGGTGTAGACGTGGGCGAGCGCTTGGTCCGCGGTTGTGGCGGAATCCAGACGTGGCACTTCCTCGCCACTGCCCGGTATTGCCCCAGGTCAGTGGACCAGGCTCTGATGTCGGCCATGCATGCTTCCCGAGCGGCCCTGTTGGCCGCACTCCTCCTCGTACCCGTAGCCCCGGCCACGGCCGCGCCCCGATCCCTCGCCCCGGACGACGAGCCCTTGGTGACCCGTATCGTCACTCTCGACAGCGCGCCCGCGGTCCGCGAGGCGCCGCCTTCGTCGCGCCGGGCGGCCGCCGCCGACGTCGACTCCTCACAACGGGAGTTGAAGTCCGCGGCCGACCGAGCTGGCATCCGGCTGACGTCAACCCGCCACTACCGCCACGTGATCAACGGCCTCGCGGTCAAGGTCCCGGAGTCCCAGGCAGGGCTGCTCGGATCCCTCCCAGGCGTCTCCTCCGTGGCCGCCCCCGTCGTCTACGAGGTGCCCGAAACCCCCGCTCCGGTCTCCTCGGAGACGGTGCGCCGCGCCGTGGCCGAAGCCGGGGCCGCCGCGCAGCGTTCCGGAGCCCCCTCGGGCCGCGAGATCGTGACGGTGACCGACCTGACCGGTGTCGCGGAGGTCCGCCGCGACGGTGTGACCGGCCACGGAGTGACCGTCGGCATCATCGACAGTGGCATCGCCTACGACCACCCTGCCCTGGGCGGTGGCGGCTTTCCCAACGCCAAGGTCGTCGGCGGCTACGACTTCGCCGACGGCGACGCGGATCCTTACGACGATGCGAACGGTTCGGCTGCCGGCCACGGCACGCATGTGGCCGGCATCGTGGCGGGCGACGACGACCACATCCTGGGCGTCGCACCCGACGCGCGGCTGCGCGCCTACCGGGTCTTCGGATCGGGCAGCGGCGCGGGCGAGGATGTCATCCTCTCCGCCTTGGACCGTGCGGCAGCCGACGGCACGGACGTCGTCAACATGAGCCTCGGCACCCCGATCGGCGCGCGCAGCAGCAGCGTGCTCTCCACCGCCGTGGACCGCCTCGTCGAATCCGGCACTGCGGTCGCCGTGGCGACCGGCAACGGCTACGCGGGCCCCTTCCGCACGTCCGAGCCGGCCGCAGCTGACCGGGCGATCGCCGTTGGCAGCACCTACAGCAACCGCAGTCCCTACCTCGCGCTCGCCTTGGGCGGCGAGGATACGCCCGTGGCGTACACCCTCTCGGGCCGCGGCGCCCGCACGCCATCCAGCGGGTCGGCACCCTGGGCCGACGTCCGCACGGGCTGCGAGCCGCTGCCCGACGGCAGCCTGAGCGGCAGCATCGCGCTGTTCACCCCCGCGCGCAGCGGCTCCGGCCCCATCTGTCGGCCGATGGACATCGCCCGCGTCCTCGAGGCGGCCGGTGCGGTGGCCGCGGTCCAGCACGACCCCACCATGCCGGAGGGAGCAATCCCCAGCTCGCCCTGCTGCGGCACGGCAGACATCCCAGTCCTTGGCATCAGCGAGAAGGACGCGCGGCGCGTCCTGTCGTCCGCCCCGGACACCCGGCTCGCCTGGGGCGCGTACGCGGGGATCCCGCTGGCGGATCACGCAGCCGGGCTCATGGACCACGGCTCCGCCTGGGGTCCAGGCGGAGAGCTGGAGTTCAAGCCGGACATCGCCGCACCCGGTGGCTATATCCTCTCCGCAATGCCCAAATCCATGGGCTGGTACGGAGTTTCGTCGGGCACGTCGATGGCCTCCCCGCACATAGCTGGCGTCACTGCGCTGCTTCTCCAGCGCAACCCGGACCTCTCCCCCCACGAAATCCAGTCGATCCTGCAGAATACGGCCACTCCGCTCCGCATGACCGGCGACCCCGCACGCGGCGCGCAGCCCGTCGCGCAGCAGGGTGCCGGGCGGGTCGACGCGGTCGCGGCCGTCGCCACCGCCGGCCGAGCGGCCGTCCGCCTCTCGCCGTCCGAACTGCCGCTCCGCGACCTGGAGGGGCGTCCCGCAGTGCGCACCGTCACCGTCCACAACGACTCCGACCGGACGGTCACCTACACGGTCGGCCACCGGTCCGCCGTCTCCGCCGCACCGCCGTACACCTCGGAGTGGCGGGCCGAAGACGCCGCCGCACGGGTCGGCTTGGCGGGTCCCGACCACGTCACAGTCCCCGGCCACGGCAGCCGCACCGTGCAGGTGGCCGTCCGGCAGCCCGCCGCCGCCGTCGAGGGAACGGTCTTCGGTGGCTGGGTCGAGTTCGTACCGGCCAATGAGGAGCAGCCGGTCCTGCGGGTGCCCTACCAGGGTGTGTCGGGGGACTTCGACTCTGTGTCCGCCGTCAACCCGACGTTCTCCGCGATCAACACCACGCTCGACAACCCCGCCCTGCGGCCCGCGGAATGGAACTTTGGCAGGAACCTGCCGCTCACGATCGACCTCGGGAACGAGAGCACCTCCGACGACAGCGCCGCCGTCATGCTGTCGCACGGTTTCCCGCTCCTGGAACGGCTGCGGCTTCAGGTGACCGACGCGCGGGGCCGCGTAGTGGCCACACCGTACGACCAGGCATGGGTCACCAGGAACTCGGGCGCCGGCACGGGCGTCGTTTTCCATACCTGGGACGCCACCTTGGACGACGGCAGCCCGGCGCCCGCGGGCGACTACCGGCTGCGCCTCGTGTTCGACAAGGCGCTCGGCGACAGCGACCACGCGCCTGGCACCGAGACCTGGACGTCCCCGGCGGTCACCCTGATGCGCTGACCGCCCCCGCTTCCACCGCCCCCGTCCTTCCGCACCGCGCGGACGGCCGGGGGCCGACGGCTGCCCGACGCGATCACACGACCGCGCTCAAAAGCGTGGCCTGCTCTGCCTGCGGGAACCCTCGACGAACCGAAGGAAGGATCAACCTGTGCTGGAGGATCTCGGGCTCACCCCCTGGAGGAGAGCGTCTACCGGACGCTGATCGGACGGCTGGAGGCCAGCGCCCGGGAGGTCGTCGCGGAGTGCGGCGAGCGCCACGATTCCCGGAAGGCAGCGGCCGCTCTCGACGCGCTACGGGCACGAGGGCTGGTCACCATGACGCCGGACGGAGCGCGCTTTGTGGCGACATCTCCCGCCGAGACGCTGGGAGCGGAACTGGTGGAAGGTCGTGAGCGCCTCAACCGCGCCGAACTGGCCCTCGCGGGGCTGGTTGAGGCATACCGGCTCGGCAGCATGGGCCGCGCGCAGCGAGAACTCATGGAGATCGTCGAAGGGACCGAGGCCGTCAGCCGCCGTTACGTCCAGATGCAGCTCCCCGCGCGCAACAGCATCGACTTCTTCGCCACGGGCGGGCCACCGGGCGGTCGGCCCGGAGTCGACCCAGGAGGCCCGCGCCCTTCGGCGCGGGGTTCGGCTACGGGGCGTCGTCGACGAGGAGTTCCTCAGCCAACCGGGAAGGCAGCGAACAGCTCGACGCCTCCATCGTCAACGGGACCTGCATCCGGACGGTGCGCGAGATACCGCTGAAGCTGATCATCTGCGACGGCGAGGTGGCCATGCTGCCGCTGCACGGTCAGGGCACGGAGGTGAACCCCAGCCTGGTGCTGCGCGGAGGCCCCGTGAACGTGGCCCGCGGGCTGTTCGAGGCAGTGTGGGAAGGGGCCCGCCCCTACACCGAGCGCATCTGGGAGATCGAGTCCGTCGACGCGCGGCTGATGCGACTGCTGCTGGCGGGTCTCACGGACGCCACCGCCGCAGCCCAGCTGGGCCTTTCGACACGCACCGTGCAGCGCCGGATTCAGGCACTCATGGTCCGCGCCGGGGTGACCACTCGGTTGCAACTGGGCTGGCACGCCCGCGACCGCCGCTGGGTCTGACCAGCTACGCCGGACATGATCGTGTGACGGCCGCGGCAGGCGGCCGTCACACGATCGCGAGCGGTGCCCGATCAGCGCACCGCGTACGCCCGGATCACGGTCTGGACGACCTCGGAGGCGTCCGCGGCCCCGGCGTGGACGCGCAGGGACACGAAGCCATCGCTCGCAAGGGAGTTGTCGACGAGAGCGGTGAACTCGCCTGTGTCACCGGCCTTCACCGGCAGCTTCTGCCAGGTCTTCCCGTCGTCGTAGGATGCCTCCGCCGCCATCGTGGTGGCGTGGGCGCCGTAGCCGGCCTGGCCGACAGCGGCGAGCCCCAGCGGAAAGTGCTTGACGGCGGGAGCGCGGTTCCACCCATCGAGGGCCGCGCTGTACGACGGCACCAGGAGCGGCAGAGCCGCGCGGCCGTCGGCGGTGGTGGACTCGAAGGCCCAGCGCGTGGTTGTGGTAGGAGAAAGCTTCCAGTCCCTGAGTCCGGGGACTGCCAGGTTGCGCTGCACGGCCAGTTCGAGTTCGTAGCGTGCGGACGCCGCGGGAACCTGCCAGGTGCCCTGTCCGCCGCGGACGGTTCCGACCGTGTTGCCGTCGCGCCGCAGGGTCGTGGTGACAGTGTCGTTGAGCGCATTGAAGGCGTAGTGGCCGTCGCTGTCGCCGAACACCGGCAGGGCGGTACCGACCGTGTCGCCCTGACGCACGGCCATGGCTACCGGCTCGCCGGTGCCGATGTCGCGGGGCGCGCCCGGGGTGATCGGTCCCCTGTACCAGGTCTCCTTGTCCGAACCGGGCTTCGACCAGGTACGCAGCCGTCCGGTCATGGTCTCCAGAGTCCCGGTGTGACTGCTGCTTCCCAAGTGGAGCCATCCTGCCCCCGTGGTGTAGCGGGCGACTCGCTCCGACGGCGCGTCAACCTGCTGGAGGATGCCGACCAGGGTGGTGTCGAGGCCCTGGAACAGCCGCACGGCCATGGCGTCCGAGGCCCGGTCGTTCTTGAGCTGGCTGTGCCAGGTCTCCGTGACCCGGCTCATGTCACGGTCCCGGACGTGTCGGGTCAGGTCCGCTGGTATCCCGTCCTCCATGGCGAAGGCGATGTTGTGGACGTACGGGCTGGACCCGACGCCGCTCCAGCGCACGCTGCCGCCGTCAGCCGCGAGGCGACGCAGCAGCTCGTAGCCCTGGCGGTCAACGCCGAGGGCGGGGAGGGCGACGGAAGTGAACGGCTGCCAGGTGCCGGGGAATCCGTGCGCGACGAGCACTCCGCGTGCCCCGCGCCGCTCGGCGTCCTCGGTAACGGTCCGCAGTCGCTCGACCGAGCCGTTGTCCACCGGTCCCAGGTCGACCAGGACCATCCGGCCCTTGACGTCCGCGGCAGCCAGTTCCCCGGCCGTCCCGGCGCCCACGTCAGCTATCCGGGCGCGGCCCAGCGGGGCCAGGTAGCTGGTGCCGTCGGTGGTCAGCGGGCTGTAGCGGGCGTAGTGGGCGTCGATTCGGTGCCCGTCTTCCGTGCGCAGATCCAGCAGCGGCGCGTAGGCGCGCGACACGTAACCGACGTGTACGCCATCCCAGCTCCCCGAACCGGAGGTGGACGCGATGGCGATGTCCTGAGCGGCCGCATAGTCGACCGATGTGTTGCGGGAGTAGACGCCGCCGCCCGGCAGTTCGCGCCGGTACACGACCGAGGCGGTGCGATTTTCCAGGGGGCGGTCGCCGACGATCCGGACCTTGGCCGCGGTGCGTCCGTCCAGGGTGACGGTGGCGTCCTCGTTAAGGTCCTGTCCGGGCCGGAAGAAGAGGGCGACCGAGCGCAGGTTGCGGTAGAGGTCGTCCTCGGTGACGCCGGCGTCGTACCCGTAGACGGCGGCGTCAAGGTCGTACCGGCCGGCCCGGACCGTGATTTGGGCCAAGCCCTTGGTGAAGTACGCGCGGGACACGGTGCGCTTGGTGGGCGAGAGCAGGTCGACGTAGCTGACGAGCCCGGCGGGGTCGCCGGCCCGGTTGACGCCCTTGAAGGTGAGGGTGACCGTGTGCGGTGCGATGTGGAAGCCGTACGCGGTGACGGTGCGGACGCCGTCGCCCCCGGTGGCGGTCACCCGGCCGGTGATCTCGCCGTAGCCGTCGTCGGGCAGCTTCTTCGAGGCGTCGAAGCGCAGTGTGGCGGAGGCCTCGCCGTGCGCGGGGACGGTCAGGCTGTCCTGCCCGAGGCCGGCCGTGCCCGCCGGGGCGGGCGCGCCTGAGGCGTCGTAGGCGTCCAGCTCCAGACGCAGGGTGACCGGAGTGTCCCCGTCGTTGGTCCAGGTCAGAGTGCGCTCGGATGTCTGCTCCTGGGAGTGGGGCCAGGCGAAGTGCCCGCCGTCGATGGCCCCGGGCCCGGTGATCGTCGTGCGCCCGGCCTGGGCGACGTCGAGGAATCCGGCCCCCTGAGCGAGCGGGGTGTCCTCGGCGCCAGGCCGTACCGACGACGTCAGCACCCGCTTGAGCCGGGCGCCTGTCCAGTCGCGGTGCTGACCGGCCAGCAGGGCCGCAGCGCCGGAGACATGGGGCGTCGCCATCGATGTGCCGTTGGCCGCCGTGTACAGGGCGTCGATGGGAGTGCCCATCGTGGTGCCGGCGGCACGGGCCGCGACGATGCCGACCCCAGGGGCGCTGATGTCCGGCTTGGCGTAGTGCTTACCGTCGGTGCCCTGCACGTCGCCGCGACCGGAGAAGGACGCCGTCGCGAGTTCCCGGTCGGCGGCGGCCACGGTCAGCGCGGAGCGGGCGCAGCCTGGTGAGTTGACGGTGGCGTCGCCGGGGCCTGAGTTGCCGGCAGCGACGACGAACAGCGCTGAGCTGGCGGCCGACAGCCGCTCGACAGCATCGGTGAGCGGGCTGTCACACTTGCCGCCGGCGTCGGCGCCAAGGCTCATCGAGACAATGTCCGCTCCTTCGGCGACCGCCCATTCCATACCCGCAAGGATCGCGGACTGCGGGCCGGAGCCGGAGTCGGCCAGCACCTTGCCGACGATCAGATCGGTGTCGGGGGCGACACCCTTGCGCTTACCGCCTGAGCCGGCTCCGCTGCCGCCCACCGTGGCGGCCACATGAGTGCCGTGGCCGTGGCCGTCGGCGGCGCTGCCCTTGCCGGTAAAGTCCCGGGAGGCCGACACGCGCCCGGCGAGGTCTGGATGGGCAGGGTCAAAGCCAGTGTCCAGGACGGCGACCTTGGCGCCCTTGCCGGTCTGCCCGGCAGCCCATGCCTCGGGCGCGCCGATCTGGGCGACGCTGTGGTCGAGCACGGCGTGGACCTTGCGGTCGAGCCAGACCTTGCGCGGAGCCGCCGCCGAGCGTGCGGAGCTGGGTAAGCCGATGGCCCGCCAGAAGTCGCGCGCCTTGTCTTTCTCGACCTCAACGGCCGTCGTGCCCAGGCCCTTGAAGCGGCGCTCGACGACACCCGCCGGCAGAGCGGCGGAGGTGGCGGCACGCTCGGCCGACGCGTAGGTGGCGAGCACCGGTATGCCGGTGGTACGCGCGTCGTCGTAGCCGGAGCGGATGAGTTCGGAGATGTTGAAGAGGGTTTCGTCAACGCGGTTCCGAGCGATGAGCACGTTCGCCTCAAGGGGCAGAACGTACAGATCCTCGCCGAGCTGACGTGTCTGGTACTCGGCAGGATGGCCGTCGGCGTCGGTGACGGAGAGCACCTGGCCACCGGCGACGGTCACCGTATGGCCAGTGAGCAGAGTAACGGCGGACGGCTTCGCCGCCGCGGCGGCAAGGCGCGGGCCTGGCGGCCCGGCCACGGAAGCAGTGCCCTGCGATGCGAGGGCCGTCGCGCCACCCAGAAGGGTGGCACAGCACGTCAGCACGGCAAGAGCACGCGTGCGTACGGACACAGATCTAGTCACAGATGTCCCCAAGGGATATGAGAGGGGTGGTCTGTCCGGGACCCTAGAAGCCGGTACACACCCGCGAACAGCGCCCGGGCTGGCGAGGAAGTGCCGTGTCGTGTTCTTGACAGGACGTAGCCCTCAGTCTCCAGCTCACCAAAAGCAAGAACTCCCACTACAACGTGCGGAACTTCCTCGCCCGGACCCGGTGCTCAGGCCAGGCAAACGTGGGCTGGTGGCTCGTCACGCAGCCTTGGCCGGGTAATCGACGGTGTCAGTGATCGCGGCTATGGTTCCCGGTCATGGGGTTCTCGGGGTCATTCATCGTGGCGCGAGCCGACCGGCCGCTAACCGAGTTGGCGGCGATGCGGGACTCGGACTGTGTGCCGCTCTGGTGGGCACGCGATGGCGAGTGGCAGATTCTACAAGCGCGCCCTATCGCGGATCCGGACCCTTCGATCGTCCGCGAGACACATGCTTCTGCCCTGGTCTCTCATGTGGTCGACAGCGACTTCGCGACAGTTCAGGCGGCGAGTACTGATGGCCTGTCATGGCAATGTGCCTTGTCGCCGGAGATGGCGCGGGATTACGGCCTGCCTGGTGAGTGGATCGGTGATTCTGTCGAAGTAGGCGAGCGAGCTGCAGCCTGGGCTCGAGGGGCTGGCCTTCAGCCGGACCCGGCGGCGCTCAGAGCCGCCCTGGTGGCTGAGTGTGATCCGCTGGCGGAGGACTTGGTCTTCGCTCTCGTTCCCGGCCATACATGGGATTTCTCCTTGCTTGCCCGCCGGGCGTGCGGCCCGGCGGGCAAGGTATCCGGCCGACGGTCAGGGAGCCGGATGGCGGCGGCCCCCCGGATCTAGCCCGGCGGGCCCGATTCCCCTCGACGGCGATAGCTCACGGCGCCCCTGGTTAACCGAACGGTCCCGGATCTGGAACTCCATCGCAGCCCTTTCCCATCCGTCTCCCATGGGAGACGGATGGGAAAGGCAGTGTCCACAGCCCGGCTCCCACCACTTCCTTCTCCCACACCCTCTGGAGATACCCAGCGATCCGCTCCTCCATCGCTAGGGTCACCTCGCTGTACGTACCCTCCACATGCCCATGCTGCCCTCCACCGCGACGCGCGGGATGCCGCCCGGCTCGCCTAAGGGATCGCAGAGAATCAACATGCTGACTTGATCTCTGTGGGGTTGCTTTTCGTGAGGAACGCGGTGACGGCGGCGGGTGTGCGGACTGGCTGTTGAGGGTCGAACGGTGCAGCCGTGGTCGGCGAGGAGGGGCTGGATTTAGTGAACGGCCCTGGTGATAGTGCTGCCGTTGACGCCGAAGAGCTGGGCGATCAGGTCTCGTGTTCCGAGTTTGCGCAGGCAGAGCACGGCGGCCACGGCGTCGGCGGCCACCGCGAACTCGTTGATGCGGTGGACGATGTCGAGCCAGCGGTTGGCGACACCGGCGATGGCCTCGATGGTGGCCATCAGTGGCAAACCGTCGTGGACGGTGATCCACGGCAGGTCTGCCACGTCTCGGGGCGAGACCTGCGCCTTGGCGGCCAGCGGGTGACCGGCTGGAAAGGCGACGTCGAGAGGTTCGTGGAGCAGAGTGATGGCGATCACGGTACGGCGTGGACGTTGTCGGCGACAGCGACGGCGGCTCCGGCCATCGCGACCTCCACCGCCGCCGTCCAGAACGTCGAGCAGCGTGTCCTTGACTTCCGCAGGGCGGAGTGTGCCATCTCCCGGCGTGCCGAATCCTTTCGCTCACGGACGGTGAAGCCGAGCGTAGTTTTAGTCCGCTTTGGGGGCGGCAGAGTGGGGCAAGGAAGTCGTCCGACCTCACGGAGAGAAACACTTTGAAGAACAACAGGAAGGCGGGCGTCGCTGTGCGTGCCGCCCTCGCCGTGTCCGCAGCCTTCGCCCTCGCTCTGTCCGTCGCGGCGCCCGCCGCGGTGGCCGCCCCCGCCGCGGACCCTCACGGGCTCTCGTGCGAGAAGGGCAAGCACAACATCGACGACTACACCGGCTGGGCGCTGTGCACTAACGTCGGGAGCGAGCCCATCACCTTCTGGGTCCACTTGATCTGTGGCTGGTCGCCCGACGCGGACGGTGAACACATCCGCCTCGAGCCGGGCGACTCCGGCCAGTCGACCGCGCACTGCTCAAGCCTTGGCTCGGGGATCGGTGAGATCCAGGTCCGCTCCTCCTGACAGCAGGCGCCGCAGAAAGGCGTACCCCGGGCTGTTGCCCGGGGGTACGCCTTTTCCGCTGTGTGCACGGCCTGGCGGGCGCCTCCAGATCGCACTGCGGTCCCCGGGCCGGAGTACGGGCCGAGGGTGTTGCTACCTGGCCTCCCTGTGGAGGGGAACGACACTGGGCGTCGGCAGCTGCAGTCGTTGGCAAAGCTCTTCGTTCTCGGCGGTGAGCTGGTTGAGCGCGCGTACGAGGGCAGGGACGTCCTGGCGCAACCGGTCGAGTTCTTTATTTGTGGGCGATGGTCTTCTTCAGCTCGACGACCTGCCGGCGCAGCCGTGTCTCGGTGTCGGGGGTGCCGCCTCGCTTGCGGACGTGTGCGTTGAACTCGTTCGCAGGTCGGGGTGGCGCTGGGTGAAGGCGTTGCGCGGGACCTGCGCCTCTTGGGCGAGGGTGACCATGGTCAGGGCGCCATTGGAGTGTTCGGGGCGGTTGGTGAGGATGCGGTCCATGGCGGCGCGGATCCTGTCGCGTTCGTCGAGTGCGGGGCTCACGTGGTCAGTTCCTGGCAGGTGATGCGGGTGCGGTCATGGGTGTCGGCGAGGCCGCGCAGCCGCCCGGCGGTGGCCAGGAGCCGGTCGGCGATCGGCTGGGGGTGGTGGACGGCCTGGCCGGTGAGAGTGTCGGCCCGGTCGCGCAGTTGCCGGGCGTGGAGGTCGGTGCGAACGGTGTTGGCGCAGCCGGCCACGCACCGGTCCAGGGACGCGGCGCCGCCCTCCTGCCCCACGGAACCCCGCTCCCGTGCACCGCGTGCGAAGGCACCGTACAGGCCCGCCCGCTGCCCCGGCTCGCGATCACCCGGCACGTGCGACGAATGCTCCGCACCTGCTGGGAACTGGGCAAGCTACCGGAGTTCGCCCACCTTAAGCTCCGGAAGTTGGCACACATGCTCAGCTTTCGGGGCCACTTCTCCACCAAGTCCCTTAGCTACTCCAGCACTCTGGGCGCACTGCGCCACGCCCGCCGCACCTGGCACACCGAACAGCCCCGCACCCACGCCAGCCTGCCCGACCTCAACCCGACGACCACCCTCGTCGTCGGTTATTGGGACTACCTCGGCTCGGGCTACAGCCCCGGCACGGCATTGCTCGCCGCCGCCGTGTGGCATCACGAGCAACCGGAACGGCAGTTCGCGGCCGAAGGGGCTCCTCATGACCGCGCATGGCCAGGGGCAGACTACGCCGGAGGAACAGCTCACCGTGCCCCAGGTAATGGCCCGCTCCAGCTCGGCCGCTCCGCCGGCTACGACATCCTCCGCACCCGCCGACCCGCCTCGATCACGCTCGGCCGCGCCCGCCGCATCCCCGCCCACGCGCTCACCGACTTCATCCGCACCCGTCTCGACCAGGAAGCCGCCTGATGACCACATCCCGCGACACCCCCGACTCCCGACGCGCGCGCCAACAGCGATGGAGCTCACCGAGAAGATCGCCGCCAACAACCGCGGCCTCCCCGCCCCCTCCGCGCAGGGCGGCCTGGCCGCGTACCTGACGTACTGGCTCGACGCTGTCGCCGTCCACCAGCTTCGCGAGAACGCCCATATCCGCTACACCGCCGTCGCCCGGCTCTACCTCACCCCGGCCTCGGACGGAAGAAGCTCGCCAAGCTCACCGCCAAGGACGTTGTCACCTGGCTCAACCAGCTCCGCGCCACCTGCCATGCTGCACCCGCGGCCTCGACACTGCCCGTGACCAACCCCGCTGCTGCGCTGGTGGGGGGATGCGCGGACGTGGTCGCCGGGCGCGCAGGAGGCTGTGCGGTTGCTGGCGGTGTCCGCGCTAGTGGAGGGCCGGGACCGGGTAGAGGTTGCGCCCTCTTCAAGGTGTCGGCCCGGGCCGTGGACAACTGGTGGGCAAAGTGGCAGGCAGGTGGCCGGGATGCACTGCTGTCCGGGCGGCGGGGCCGTCGTATGGGTGAGCACCCGGTCCTGTCCGAGGCCGAGCAGGCCGCAGTCCGGCAGGCCGTCCTCGATCACGTCCTCTCCGGCCTGGGGCTTTCGGGTCAGCTGTGGACGCGGGGGCAGATAGGTGAGCTGATCTTCAAGTTGTACGGGGGCTGCTTCACGGAGTCTGGCGTGGGCAAGTACCTCACGCGCTGGGGGCTGACCTTCCAGCGTCCCGACAAGCGGGCGGTCGAGCAGGATGCGGAAGCGGTCCGCCTCTGGCGCGAGGCGACCTGGCCGGCGATCCGGCCCAAGGCGAAGGCAGAGAACGGTGAAATCCCCTTCGGCGACCAGGTCGGAGTCCGCTCGGACCAGGTCACCGGGCGCACCTGGGGCGCCAAGGGTCAGACCCCTGTCGTCCGCCGCACCGGCAACCGGTTTTCCGTAAACGCGATGCCCGCGATCAGCACCCGCGGCCGGATGTATTTCATGGTCTACACCGAGTCGTCCGACGCGAAGGTCATGTGCCGCTTCCTCGCCCGGGTCGTGGGGCACTTCGACCGGAAGATCCACCTGATCGTCGACCGGCACTCCGCACACCGCTCAAGGACTGTCCGGGCCTGGCTCGCCGACCACAAGGACGCGATCGAGCTGCACTTCCTGCCCTCGTACTCACCCGAGCTGAACCCGGACGAGTTGGTCAACGCCGACCTCAAGCGCAGCCTGCCCCCACACCCACCGGGCGAGGAACCAGGCCGAACTCGCCGCCGAAACACGCAGGTTCTTCCACCGCCGACAACGACAACCCCACATCATCACCGGCTGCTTCCAAGCCCCACACGTCCGCTACATCCTCAACGAGTGAACCTTTTCGAGGATCACCGAGATCTCCGCTGGCCACCAGCCTGCTACAGGGAAAGGGGCACCGTCACTTGCCCGGGTAGTCGCCGACTGCCACATCATCAAGGAAAGCGCTCCAAAAACCGTTCGGATCTTCCGTGGAGGTCGTATCAAGGCGCTGGAGTTCGAAGCGGAGCCGATCTGCTGCCGCTTCAGATACGTCCAGATCCCTATCGATCCCATACAGCGGCAGCATTCCATTCAGCGTGGCCAAGGAATCGACGAAAGCGGCAATGTCTCGATTTACAACCAGAGGCGCTGAAGGGCTCCAGGAGGCCAAAAGCAGCACCTGCCCGACGTCTGAGCTGATGCAGATTTCATCATCTTCACGAGAGTAGCCGATAGTGACGCCGTTGACGCTATAACCGAGACCCGCACATGAAGGAACAAACGGCCTGTCAACTGCGCGAAAGATAGTGAGGACAGCCTGCGGAACCCCATGATCTTCCAAAAAGCGCCGCACCTCAGGTGTCACCACTGACGGCACGCCGTCAGGGTACTTAGAGAATTTAAGGTGCGGCGCCATGGACATCACAGCCCTTTCTTAGCCAAAGATCGATTTAATTACCCCGCGCAGGGCGGTTCTTGCCGCTGGCCTACTGGCCGGGTCTGCGAACGGGATTGAGTAGGTCAACTGTACATCGGCAGGGAGCGACGGAAGAACAGCACGACTCCCGCCGGGGCCTTGACATCTTGGGCACATCCCGTACTCGGTATACATCTCGGCAATGTTGCTTCCGCCCCCTGCTAGTTGCACAAGGTATTCTTCGGCGTGACCCGCGTCATCAGAATGAGCCGAGATGATACTTCCATCTCGGAGCCTCGCTGATCCGTACAAATTTCCTCGGTTATTGTCCAGCAGGCGCTGAAACACCGTAGCGCGACTCAGCTCAGTTGAACCGTGCTCGACTTGTTGTCCAATGTCTCCGCAGTTATGTACGAGTACCGGCGTCTGTCCTGCCAGCACATAGTAGGTGTGGACGCCGGCGACGGTGAGGTTGTGGACTCGTTCGCTGCGGTGGCTGTCGTCGATCGCGGTGATCTGGATCCAGGTGCCGGACGAGGTCTGGAGCCACATGCCCGGTTCGAGCCGTTGGGCCTTGACCCACTTGCCTGCGTCCGGGAGCCAGAAGAGGTGTGCCGAGGTTGAGGTGATCTTGCCCGGCTTGGCCTGGCCGTCCTTGCCGTCGGGGTCGACGGTGAGGGTGGTCAGGTGCTTGTCGCTCTTGTGGTTGCGGGTGTCGGTGACTTCGCGGGCCCTGGTGTCGCCCGTTTCCGGGTCGGTGGCCAGAACCTGCTCGCCGACGGTCAGGTCCTCGATGTTCTTGCTGGATCCGTCCGCCATCACCACGCGCGTGCCCGGCACGAAGCTGTTCCTGCAACTCGGTGCCGCCTGCGGTGCAGCCGCTGGTGCGTCCTTCGGTGCAGCCGCTGGTGCGTCCTTTGGTGCAGCCGCTGGTGCGTCCTTTGGTGCGGCGGGTGCCGCCTTCGCGGTGTCGGTCGCCGTGTCGGCGGCCTTCGCCGTGTCGGCCACGTTGTCCGCGGCCTTCGCGCCGTCGGCGACGGCGTCGACGGCATTGACGGTCTTGGACGCCAGCCGTGCCCCGGTCGCCACACTGCCCGCGAACGGGATCATGCCGGCCGCGGAGATTCCGGCGTCGACCCAGTTGCCCTCGGCCGCGTACCAGATCGCATTCGCACCGTCGGCGACCTCACCGACCACCGGCACCTGACCGGCGACATCCAGCACCGCGTGCCCGATGTCCGAGATCGAGATATCGACGCCGAAGAGGTGACCGTCCAGCTCTACGAAGGCGATCGGGTTGCCGCCCGCGAACGCGTACCGGTTGCCCGTGTACGGGTCGCTGCCCAGCGTCATGTCGGCCAGCGCGCCGTTGTACATGTCCCGCGTCAGGAACCGGTTCAGACCCGGGTCGTAGTTGCGGAACCCCATGTCGTACGTACCCGACGAGGCGTCGTAACGCTTGGCGTTGTACCGGTACTCGTTGTACGGCTCCGCGTCCGGGGCCTGGGCACCCGGCTTGTCCGCGCCGGTGAAGAGCTTCGACTCGTCCGAACCGTACGCGGTGTAGCCGTACGTCGCCCGGGTCGTGCCGTCGTCCTTCGTGATCGCCTCGACATCACCCTTGGGGTGGTAGGTGAACTGTGAGTACTCCTTGCTCCCGTCGTCCTTGTGCTTGATCTGAGTCAGCTGCTGACCCCACGGCGACCACTGGTAGGACTTCGTCGCCTTGCCCGCGACCTCCTCGCGCAGGACCTTGTTGTCCATGCCGAGGTAGGTGAAGGCCGTGGTCTTGCCGCTCGTCCCGGACGTGGTCTGCGACTGGGTGCGGTCGAAGGCGTCGTAGACGTACGAGGTCGTCCTGGCCGAACCGCCGGTGCCGGCGGTGTGCTTGGCCATCCGGTCGAAGCCGTCGTAGGTGTACTTCTCCTGCGTCGACCCGTTGGAGGACACCGTGTCCAGGCGGCCCAGCGGGTCGTAGTTGTAGGTCGAGGACACCCCGGCCGTGGTGTTCTTCAGCAGGCGGTTGCGGTCGTATGTCGAGGACGTGGTGACGTCGCCGACCGTCTGGTTGACGACGTTGGAGTTGGCGTCGTACTGGTACGACTCCGTCCCAGCGCCGTCACCGGTCTTGGTGACCTTCCTGATCCGGTCCTGCGGGTCGTACTCGAAGGACGAGACCGTGTTCAGGTGCGCCGAGGTGTTGTCGGCGTTCATGACCTTGGCGGTGTCCTTGGAGCGGTTCCCGTTCGGGTCGTACTCCAGGTCGTGCTGGGCGACGATCGCGCCGGTCGAGGTCTTCTCCAGGACCGACTTGGCCGGACCGTCGAGGAAGTAGGTGAAGTCGACGGTGTTGCCGTTCGCCTTCGTCTGCTTCAGCGGCTGGTTCCGGTCGGTGTAGGTCTGGGTGAAGATCTGCTGATTGCCTGCCGTGGGTGAATCGGCGTTGGTGACCTTGGAGATCTTGTTCCGGATGTCGTACTCGATCTTCGACCAGGTCAGGTCGTGCGTGGAGCTGGTGATGTTGCCGTTGATGTCGTAGTCCAGGGCGGTCGTGTTCTTGACCGTGCTGCCCGACTTCTCCTCCACCTTCGACAGCTGGTTCAGCCCGTCGTAGGCGATGGCATAGCTGTCGATCTTCGCGCCCGCGGCGAGGTCCTTGACCTCCACCAGGTTGGCGTTGGCGTCGTAGCGGTAGGTGAAGTCCTTCTTCTCGTTGTCGGTTTCGCCGGTGTTCGAGCGGACCAGTTTCACCGCGTCGGCGACCACAGTGCCGTTCGCCGCGTCCGTCAGCGTGATCTTCTGGGCGGCTGCCTCCGTGAAGGAGTACGAGCCCAGCGAGATCCACTCGTTGGAACGCGTCGACTGGTCGACCGTCTTGGTGACATCGCCGGTGGCGTGGGTGACCTTGAAGGAGGCGTCGGACGCCGCACCCGTCACGTCACCGTGGCGGACGAAGACCTCGTACGAACCGTCCTGCGGGATGTTCAACTGCCACACGAACTGCGAGCTGCCGGTCCCCTTGGGATGCGTACGGACGTCATAGCCCCACTGACCCGTCGCCTGCGAAGCACCCCAGGTGCCCTGAGTCGCGGTGTTGTTGACATCCGTCGAGTCGACGAGCGCGACCTGCTTGCCCACCGGGACACCGTCGTCGGAGCGAGCCCTCTGGTTGCCCGACGGGTAGAAGTCCCACGTCATCGTGCGCTGCGAAGAGCCACCGGCCGAAGTCAGCGTGTTCTTCGTCTGCTGACCGAGGTCGTTGTAGTCGTACGTCGTCGAGATGTCGAACGCGTCCGTCGCCGACTTCGTCCAGCCGTTGTCGAAGTAGGTGTACTTCGTGTCGTTACGGACGATCTGGCCTTGCGACGGCGGTGCGGACAGCCGCTCCAGCTGGCCGACCTCGTCGTAGAAGTAGAACGTCCTGTCCGGGCTCCCGGAGTCGCCGTCACCCGCCTTGAAGGGACTCAGCTGCTCCTTGACCCGGTTCAGTTCGTCGTACTTCGCTTCGGCGACATGGTCCGTGGCATCAGTGGTGGTCTCGACGCCGCGCGGACTGATGACCTTGGTCTGGTTGCCGACCTGGTCGTACTCGAACTTGGTCGTCCGGTGAGTTATGACACCGGAGCCGTCCTTCGAGTGCGGCACCTTCTGCTCGGTGAGCGCACCCCGCTCGTCGTACGTCAGGAGGGTCTTGTTGTTCTCCGCGTCCGTGGTGGAGAGAGTGAGTGAGTCCTTGTCGTAGGTGGTCGAAGCGGTCTTGCCCGCAGCGTCCGTGACCAGGAACGGACGGTGGTTGAGGTCGTAATCGGTCTTGGCCGTGAAGTCGTCCGGGTCCGCGGAGGCGTTCTTCTTCGGATCGATCATCTTCACGACGTTGCCGACGTTGTCGTATACCGAGACCGCGGTGTCACCCTTGGCGTTGGTGGCACTGGTCGGCTGGTAGATCTCGTCGTACGCCACCCTGGTGGTGTACGAGCCGACCACCGCACCGGCCTCGTTGCCCTTCGGCTCCGTCACCGACAGGACGTTGCCGACCTTGTCGTAGGTGCGGGTCGTCTTGCGTCCAGGCGCTCCGGCCTCGTCACCGGGCGCGATCGACTCAGTGATCTGGTCGGTGGCGTCGAAGACCGACGTCGACACCGTGCCCGAGGGAGAGGTGACCTTGGTGACGTTGTCGTTCGCGTCGTAGACGGGCGCGGGAACCGTGATGAACTGATTGTCCGCCGCGCTCTTGGGCGCCCTCTGCTCCTTGGGCCGGCCGAAGGTGTCGTACGCCTGGGTCGTCTTCGCACCCTTGGCATTCACCGCCTCCAGGACCTGGCCCCGCTCGTCATAGACGTACGTCGAAGCCTTGCCCAGCGCGTCCGTGATGGTCGCCGGGTAACCGGTCGGGCCGAAGGCGCTGTTGGTGGTCGGGTTGCCGTTGGCGTCGGTCGCCTTCGTCAGCTGACCGTAGGAGTCGTAGTCGTACTTCGTGGTGTAGCCGCTGGTCGCGGGAACGCATACACCCGGGCTCCACGTGGCGGTGCCCTTGGGATCGGTGACTGTCTTCAGGTTGCCGAAGCAGTCGTAGCCGAAGTTCGAGGCGCGGCCCTCGGGTGAGGTCTTGCGTGTCAGGTCGGCGGAGTAGCCGTCCAAGCGCGTCTGATACTCGTACTTGGCCGCGTTGGTCGGGTAGGTGCCCGGGGCGCAGTCCGAGGACGGGGGAACGCCCGCCTTGTTGTTCTCGGCGTCACGCTGCCAGAGCGGGTATCCGGTCTTCTGGTCGTAGCAGTATGCGGTCTTGGCGCCGTTGGCTTCTTCGAGGTAGGTGACGTTGTTGTCCGCGTCCCACGACATCTTCGTGGGCTGGGACTTGGCGTTGGTGATCTGGACCGGGCGACCGAAGTCGTCGGTCACATAGTCCGTGGCGTGGCTCTCCGCATCGGTGAGCTTGGTGTCGGTGAACTTGGTGTTCGCCGTGTTCGGCTTGTACGCGAAGCCGGTGGTGAAGTTCTTGCGATCAGTGATCGTCTGCGTCCACCAGTGGTACTTCGGTTCGTCGCCCTCCTTCGGGTAGTAGTACGCCAGGGCGGTGGAGTTGGCGCGCGGGTCGGTGGCCTTGACCAGCTTGACGTTTTTGTTGCCCTGGGTGGCGTCGTACTCGAATCCGAACACCTTCGGCTGGGAGGAGCCCGCGCCGTCGGTGAGCTTGGTGAGCAGGCCCTTGTCCGAGTACTCGAAGGCCAGCTTGCGCTGCGAGATGTCGGTCATCGACTTGACGTGGTCGTCGACCTTCGGTCCGGCCTCGCCCTTGGCGTAGTACTCGACGGTCAGGCTCTGACGGCCCGCCGGGTCGGTGATGTACTTCAGGAACTTGGTGGGCTTGTTGTTCGACTTGCGTTCTTCGTACGTGTAGGTCTGCGTGTTGCCGTTCTTGTCGACGATCGACGTCATGTAGCCGTCGCAGCCGAAGAAGAACCGCGTGCCATCGGGACGGGTCATCGTCCAGGCGTCGGGTATCGGGTCCTTCAGCGGGGTGCAGTCCAGCCCGGGCTTGGCTTCCAGCTTGTAGTGGACACCCGCCGGAGCCTTCCAACTGCCGTCGGGCTGCTTGGCGAAGATGTGCGTGGTGCCATCACCGTCCGGGAGCTTGACCTCGGTCGGGTGGGGCTTGGGGTGGAACTCCAGCGGCGCGCCGAGTCGGGTGGGTCCTGCCAGTTGGCCGGACCAGCCGTGCCCGAGGACGGTGTCGGAGGTATCCAGAGTGTTGTAGGAGAAGCGGGCGAAGGTGCTGATGCCACGGCCGGGGTTGGAGAACGCGTTGTAGGACCAGACGCTGTTCCCGGAGGCCGTGTTGTTCATGACCGTCGAGCCGGCGCCGGTGTTCTTGCCCGCGTAGGAGTAGAACTTCTCCAGGCCGAGCTGGTTGGAGGTCGGGTCCTCCACGGCGACGTTCTGCTTCAGGCCGGGGATGCCGGCGGTGCCGGAGACCCAGGTGCTGTTTGTCTTGTTGAAGACGTCCCAGGTCAGCGCGTAGTCGGTGCGCTTGTTGCCCGAGTCGGAGTTGATCGGGGTCTTGACCTGGGCCTGGAGGCTGACCGAGTCACCCGGTGCGACATCACGGGGCAGGGCGGTCTGGATCTGGTTGCCACCGTTGGTGACATCCGTGCCGTCCGGGAGGGCCCACTTGTAGGTGAGGACCTGGTCGGTGGCCTTCCACGTGGTCGTGGTGGTGTTGGTGAGGTTGAAATCGACCGTGTATGTGGTGTTCGGCGTCATCCGGGCCGGGGTCTGCGGCGCGAAGTACGTCGAGGCGGTCGTCGAGTCGATGTACGTGACCACGATCTTGGGGTGGAGCTTGGGCTCGGCGCCTTCGGAGGACAGGAACAGGGTGCGTTCCTGCGCGACGGCCTCGTTGGCCATCTTGATGGCGACGCCCTTCTGGGACGTCGGGGTGGTCACCCAGGACTGGGCGAGTGAGGTGACGTTCCAGTCGTGCCGGGCCGGGTCGTTGGTCTTGGATCCGGTGTCGGACACGACCGCGCCGACGTCACCGCCCTGGGTGGTCCAGTTGGTGGCGGCGTTGGCCTTCACCCAGGTCGCGGTCTCGTCGAAGTCCCGTGTCAGCGGGCGCAGTTCGTAGATCGCGCCGGTGGTGTCCTGGCTGGTCTGGGTGCCCCACAGCCGTACCGTGGCATCGAGAACCCGGGCGGTGGTGGGGATGCCGAGCTGGGGGAACTTCAGCAGGGCGCGGGTGTCACCGTAGGTGAGGGAGTTGTTCCCGGCCGAGATCCAGGTCTGCGGGCCGCCCTCGGTGAGAGTGTCGTGGGGCAGGGCGGGTTCGGCCGAGGACAGGGTCGTGTCGGCCGATGCCTCCAGCACCTTCGTGGTGCGGCCCGCCTTGGGGAGACGGACCAGCTGGGTCTGGGCGCCGAGGATCTGGCGGTCCTTGGTCTTGACGGCGACCATGTAGTAGTACGCCCGGCCGAACGGATCGGTGTCGTCCGCCTTCGTCGGGACCGCGGAGGTGTCGGTGAACGACGTCGTACCCGGCGCGATCGGGGACACCATCGTCGCAGCCGACGGGGTGAAGGACTGGTTGATCGAGCGGTGCACCTGGTACTCGACCAGGTCGTCATCCGTGGACGCGGCCGACGGGTCGGTGTACGCCGACCAGTTCAGCTCCGCACCCGTGTCATGGATGGTCGTCGGGGCGGCGAGGTCGACACCCTGGCGGCCATAGGTCAGCACCAGCTTCGGGTAGTTCGCCGACTCCCCCGCGTACGCGAACTCGCTGCCCTCGTAACGCGGACCGCCCTTGGGCCCGTTGGCGCTCTCGTCACCGGCCTTGATGACGAAACCGTTGTTGGTGTTCGTGCCGTCGATCCACGACTGGACCGTCTTGGTCACGGGGAAGGTGTGCCAGGTGTTCAGCTCATTGGGCTTCTTGGTGACGACACCGCCCTTCGTGAAACGGACCGCGTCGGCCAGGACCGTGGTGGAGGTGGATGCCGGGCCGTCACCGAGGACGACCTTGCCCAGGGTGCCCGCCTTGAACGGGTGCGTCCCCAGCGTCTTCCACTCACCACCGGTACCGGCCTGCTGATTGACCGTGTACGCCTTCGAACCACCGTTGTACGTCACGGTGTACGGGGTGTTGGTGGCACGGTCGGTGGCCGGGACGTAATGCGTCTCGACCTGGTAGTCACCGTCCTCCGGCAGACTCGGCTGCCAGGTGTACGTGTCCCCGGCGACCGTGTCCTTGTTGTAGAGGTAGTCGGTGTTCACCGCGTACTGCGTGTACGCCGTGTTCCCCGAAGCAGGCCAGGAGCCGACGGCCGCGGTGCGCCCGGCGTCGCCGTCATCGACGACGACGGAGGTGCCGGACAGCTCACCCGTGAAGGTGTTGGCACTGTTCCACGTCGCACGGTCCTCGGTCCACGGCTGCGTGGCGCGGTGCGCCTCCAGCTGGACCTCGGTGTCACCCGCGGTGTGCGTCTGGTCGTAGTACAGCTTCAGATCCGCCGAATCCAGCTTCGTGCCGGCCGGGACCGTGCCCAGCGGGAAGCGGATCAGCGCACGGGAGGAGCCGGTGCTCGTGTTGCCGACCGACAGACGCCAGTTGTCGTCATAGTTGGACGCCGGACCGTCCGACGAGATCATCACGTCCTGGGCCGTCGTCGGCGTCGGCGCGATCGTGATCGTGGGATCGACGGTGACCGGGTACTGCCGCTCCGGCGCGGCCAGCCACTTCGCATCCGGTATGACGGTCAGCTTCCAGTCCTTGCCGGACTTGGTCAGCTTCTGCTCAACCGCCGCACTGTAACCGGCACCGTACGGGGCGGCGGGATTCCGCTTCGCGTCCGTCATGAACGCGGCGGGGATCACCAGCACCGGGTTGGGTGCGTCACTGTAGAACTTGACCGAGCCGTCCTTGCCCGACTTCGGCGTCAGACCACCCGCATCGAGAGTGAACGTGAACGACACCGGACCGTCCGGGCGCTCCGCGAGAACAATGTTCTCCTTCACCTGCCCCGGACCCACCACATAGGACAGGTCCGCGCCGGCCACCGCGTTCTTGTACGTCACGGTGTTGCCCTCGGCCACCGGAGCGAGCTTTCCCGCACCCTGAAGGCCCAGCGTCACCGTGTGACCGTCTGCCTCGAACTTCAGCAGCCGATCCGCGTCCGTGCCGAACCAACTACGCGCTGCGTTGGTCGTGTTCGCCAGCGCGAAACCCTTGGCATCGGTCTTCGTGACCGTCGGATCGATGTCCTTGAACGACTTACCCGACCGGTACCCGGTCGGTGTGACCGACACCTCGGCCTGCACCCGACCGTCGGACAGCTGCCAGAAACGTTCGTTCGCCGTACGCCGACCCGTCAGCTCCGCAACACGCTTCGCCTTCCCGGCCGCCTTCCCCGCAGGCAGCTTCTCCCGGCTGGGAAGCGTCGGATTCCCGCCAGTCCTTGCCGCCTTCGGCTGATTCCCGCCGCCCTCGTCGTCTTCGCCGGAGAACCAGCCCGTGAAGGAATCGATAATTCCCTCGCCGCCGTCACCCGAAACCTCGGCCGCATAAGCAACCTGTGGCAGCAGGGTGGAAGCGACCGCCGAAACCACGAGGCAGGCCATAGCCCGCCCGAATCTCACTTTCACGCCATTCCCTTCATCTGCACGCCGGCGAGGAACCCCAGCCAGTCGCACTGAATACCGACCTGACGACCTGACTCCGGGCATGACGACCGGACCACCCCCCATCGCATGGGAAAGGCTGCCTCGCCGGTCACGTGTCGATCAGAGTCGGACGCTGTCTAACGGATTCTTCGAACCTCAGTCAAGGGAATTCACAATTCGGGCATTCGGTTCCCTCGAGTGAAATGAGTGTCCAAATTCATCCGTTATCCCCCTACCGTGGCGTGCACGGTTTCCGATGCTGTATATGCCAGGCGAACTCGCTTCGACCGAAAGCGCGGACATGCCCACAACACAAGAACCAGTCGACTTGGAACAGCCGGAACAGTCCGAAGACCCTGAAGTCGCCGGAAAGGTCTCCCGGAGCCCCGACCGACGCGGCGTCGCCGTCGCCGCGGCCCTGCTGCTCGCCTACGGCGCACTCGCCACCTAAGGAATCCTCGGCGCCGGGAACGAAAAGGCCGACAAGGGTCCGCGGTGCCCATGTCCGCCGCCGTGACCTACGAGGTCCTCGGTGACGGTGCAGCGGACATCACCTACCGCGGGGGCAAGGGCGACCGGGCGACTGCCGTGTAAGAAGGCAGGGAACGTGCCGCTCGGCACTTCCCCTGTCTTCAACATCACCCTCGGTGAAAAGGGTGGAGAGGCCAGCTGCACAATCGCCGTCGGCGGCAGGCACGTCCAACGTGCCACCGCGTCCGGGGCCTTCGGACGCAGCACCTGCACCACCGAGTCCGCCAGAAGTGAAGCGCCTGCATCTCATGAAAGTGGTCAGTGAGCCTCTTTCATCCTGCATAGTCGCAGGTCAGTAGCATATGGACGGCCTGGACGATGGTACCGATGCGACGGGTGGAACATCTGGCTCTCCGGAGCAGTCGCCAGGACTTCAGCTGCGCGAAGGCGCGTTTCTCCGGGAGCTCTCAGTCGGACGTGGTGACGGTTGAACTGCTGGTAGTGCTCGGGCTGTTCGCGGTGGTGGTAGTACGGGGTGGGAAGGTGGCGCCGGCACCTTGGTAGGCGCGGTCGTCGAGGACGAGGATCTGCCGGTAAGGCAGGCTTGGACGATGCCGTGGGCACGGGCCGCGGTCAGATCATGGGTTCGGCCCGGCGTCGCGCGGGAGAACCAGAGCAGCACGCCGTCGGGCCGAGTGATGACCTGCACGTTCATCCCGTGCTTACGGTGCTTTTGCGAGTAGTACGGCTCGTCCGCGCTGATCCGGTCGGTGGAGATCAGGGTCCCGTCGACGATGACGTGGTCGCCCTCACCGAGGCCGGTGAGAGCCTCGTGAAGGCCGGGTGCCCGGGAGGGCAGAACGTCCAAGGTCTCATCGACGTACCGCCAGGCGGTGGCCTGGGATATCCCGAACCCGGCACCGAGCTGCGAGAACATCTCGTTTCTTACGCAGGTGGACCAGCGTGAGCAGCGCCTGCCTGAAGCAACCGAGCTTGCGCCAAAGGGTGTTGATGTTCAGGCGGTACTCGTAGAGCAGCCAGGAGACATGCTCGACGAACTCGTGAGGGACATCGAGCGGACCTACTCTTCGCGCAGGAACTCCCGCAGGTCCGCGGCTACGGCCGTCATTCCTTCGCCGGCCTCGATCAGGTCGTGACGGTGCAGTTCGCACCAAAACCCTCGTAGCCCGGCCCAGGACGCCCGCCCGGCTCGAAGAACCGCCAACCGGCCGCCCGCCATGACGTTGGCAGGGTCCTCGCTACCGGCGAGGCATACAGCCGTCCCAGCCACCACAAGGCAGGAACAAAGCCCAGGCGCACTGCCTAATCAGCAGGCGGCCGGCGTAATCAACTTCTATGGACGCACCGTCACACGGCAAGATGAGCGACATGGTCACCGACGGTGCGTTCACGCTGCTGAGAGGCGCAACAGGCTTCCACCGCCCGAAGGAAGGTCCACTTCCGGATACGAACCTGCGGGCGTTCCGGACCGCTCTGTATGCCGCTGCCCGGGCAGCGGGTGGCCGAGTGGATGAGGTGGAGGAACAGGAGTACCCACAGACCTTTCACACCGCATCGGTCATCCACGATTACGCTGGAGAAGGCGTCGTCCTGTGCCATGCTCACCACCCCTGGGTTCCCTTCGCTCATGAGCGAAGGGAATGGTACAGGGACGAGTTCGTCCCCCCGCCGCTTTGGGCCCACCCCTTCGCCGTACTCGGCTTCACAGCGTTGAGCACTGAACAGTTCATCACGCCTATCTCCGACCTGGACACGTCACTGTTCTCACGAAGTGAGTGGCACCAGATCGGCTTCTTCCCAATAACCACGTTGGGAGGAGCGCTCTTCAACGCGTGGGACTAATGGTCACCAGACCCGTTAAAACGACAAGCTTATGCGTACTGCGACGCCGCCTGCCGGCAGAAGGTCTACCGCCGCCGACGGGCCACCGGCCCGGCCCCGGACCCGGCCATGCATGGGATTTCTCCTTGCTTGCCCGCCGGGCGTGCGGCCCGGCGAGCAAGGTATCTGGCCGGCGGCCCGGGAGCCGGATGGTGGCGGCCCCCTGGGGTAGCCCGGCGGGCCCGAGTCCCCTCGACGGCGATAGCTCACGGCGCCCGTGGTTAACCGAATGGTCCCGGATCTGGAACTCCATCGCAGCCCTCTCCCATCCGTCTCCCATGGGAGACGGATGGGAGAAAGATCTTCCCAATCAAGGCTGACTACGGCTAGTGCTCTGACCGCATAGGTTGGCCGGTTTGGTGATCGCGGCGGTTGGATGGGGGGACGTCCGTTCCGACCGCTGGAGGTGCGGTGGCCGAGC